>SDZP01000350.1 GCA_004144935.1 Caulobacteraceae bacterium
CTGATCATCGCCGTCCTCGCCGTTCAGCACGTCGCCGCCGTCGCCGCCCAGCAGACTGTCCGCGCCAGCGCCGCCATAGAGGATGTCGCCCATCGCGCCCCCGTCGAGCAGGTCGTCGCCCGCCAGCCCGCTCAGGACGTCGTTGCCGCCCAGGCCGCTGAGACTATCGTTCAACAGGCCCCCGCTGGCGGTGTCGTTCACGCCAGTGCCGACGAAGACGATCTGGTCGGCCCGTCCAAGGATCACATAGGCCATGCCCGCGTCGGTGGCGTTCTGATCGACGCCCCAGGCCCCGACGATCAGGTCGTCAACGCCGTCGTTGTTGACGTCACCGGCCGAGCCCACCCCGTATCCTAGGTGGTCGTCCGGAGACTGCCCGGCGATGACGAAGCCATTGGTCCCATTCAGGGTCGTGACGTCCAGACTGGCGTTGAACGGAGCGGCCCGTCCGAAGACGACATAGGCTGCGCCGGTGTCGGTTCCACCTTTGTCGGCGTAGGGGGCGCCGACGATCAGGTCGTCGAAGCCGTCGCCATTGACGTCGCCCGCCGAGGCGACCTGCCAACCCACGCGCTCTCCCGCCGCCGCGCCGCCGATCTGAAAACCGTTCGTCCCGTCGAGGCCAGCCAGATTGAGGGTCGAGCCGAAGCCGCCCGTCTTGCCGAAGACCACGAAGGCGGCGCCGGCCGAACTGTTTGCTCTGTGGGCTCCGATGATCAGATCGTCGTGACCGTCCCCGTTGACGTCGCCAGCGGAAGAAACCGAGAGGCCGGCTTGATCCCCCCCTGCCGCACCAACGATCGTGAACCCGTTGACGCCATTCAGGCTGGAAAGCTGGAGCTCGGGCGCAAACCCGGCGGCGGCGCCGAAGACCACGTAGGCGGCGCCTGAATTGGCGCCGTTGTTGTCGGCCGCTCTGGCCCCGACGAGAACGTCGTCGAAGCCGTCCGAATTGACGTCTCCGGCCGAGCTGACCGACCAGCCCGCATAGTCGCCCGCGGCGGCGCCGCTGAGCTTGAAGCCATTGGTTCCGTCCAGCGTGGACAGGCTGATCGCCGCGCTGAACGGGTCCGCGCTGCCAAAAACGACGTAGCCGGCGCCAGATTGCGCGCCGTTGGGCTGTGCGCGCTTGGCGCCGACGATGACGTCGTCGACCCCGTCGCCATTGACGTCTCCGGCCGAGGCGACGGACCAGCCCACATAGTCCCCAGTCGCGGCGCCATCGATCCTGAACCCGGCAGTTCCGTCCAGGGTGGTGAGGTCGAGGTCGGCATCGAAGCCCTCCGTGCTGCCGAACACCACGTAAGCGGTCCCCGACCTGGCGCCGTTCGGCGCCATGCCGAATGCGCCGACGATCAGGTCGGCCAGGCCATCGCCGTTGACGTCGCCGGCGCCGGCGACGGAATAGCCGCCGTAGGCGCGTTGAGGCAGGCCGGCGATCCGGAAGCCGTTCGTCCCATCGAGGTCGGAAACCTCCAGACTGGCGTCAAACCCGCCGGCCCGGCCGAACACGACATAGCTTGCCCCACTGTTGAAGCCGGGCGTGTCGCGCAAGCCGGCGCCGACGATGACGTCGGCGTAGCCATCGCCGTTGATGTCACCGATCGACGCCACTGACTTGCCCGTGACATCCGTGGCGGCGACGCCCGCCAGCTGAAAGCCGTTCGAGCCATCGAGGGTGGAAAGATCGAAGGTGGCCGGGAAAGGCATCGGTGTGTCCTCAGCAGACGGGCGTGAAGCACGCGCCGAGAACGATCAGAGCAGATCGCGCGCTCTGAGATTTTGTCCACAGACTGAATTCAAGGGCTTTCCAGCAGCCGACATCTCCGCCAAGCGGCCCGCCCCGGGCTCTGCTTCGTCCGCTAACCGCCCATCCCCGACATTCCGAACATCTGCTCTGTGATCGATGTCACGCCCTCGACCACCGGCTCGGTCGACGATTGCCGGCCCTAACCGCCCACCATTGCCAGCCACTCGTCCTCGGTCATCACCCCGATGCCCAGCTCCGTCGCCGTCTTCAGCTTCGACCCCGCCCCCGGCCCGGCCACCACCAGGTCGGTCTTCTTCGACACCGAGGACGACACCTTGGCCCCCAGCGCCTCGGCCTGGGCCTTGGCCTCGTCGCGGGTCATCCGCTCCAAGGCCCCGGTGAAGACCACCGTCTTGCCGGCCACCGCCGTGTCGGTCTTGGGCTTCTCCGCGTCCTGGACCGTCAGCTGGCCGTACAAACGCTGGACCATGCCGCGGTTGTGGTCCTCGGCGAAGAAGGCCGCCGCCGCCTCGATCACCGCGTCGCCGATCTGATCGAGGGCGTCGAGCTCGGCGATCGCCTCCTCGTCCCGGGCGGCGACCTTGTCCATGGCGGCCAGGAACTCCGCCGCCGTGCCATAGCCCCGCGCCATGACCAGCGCCGTCTGCTCGCCGATGTGGCGCACGCCCAGCCCGTAGATGAAGCGGTCCAGCGGAATGGTCCGGCGCCCCTCGATGGCCGCCAGCAGGTTGGCGACGCTGGTCTCCCCGGCCCGCTCGCGGTCCTTCAGCTTCTTGAGCGACACCCTGTCCCGCTCGGCCAGGGTGAAGATGTCGGCCGGCTCGCGGATCAGCCCCTCGTCGTAGAAGGCCGTCAGCTGCTTCTCCCCCAAGCCCTCGATGTCGAAGGCCCGGCGGGAGACGAAATGCTTCAGGTGCTCGATGCGCTGGAACGGACAGGCCAGTTCGCCGGTGCAGCGTCGCACCACCGTCTCGGCCCCGCTTGCGGTGGTCTCGCGGGCCAGCGGCGTCTTCAGCGGACAGGGGCAGTGGGTGGGAAACTCGAACGGCTCGGCGTCCTTGGGCCGCGCCTCCAGGATCGGCGCGACGATCTGCGGGATGACGTCGCCGGCCCGCTGGACGATGACCGTGTCGCCGACCCTCAGGTCCTTGCGGGCGATCTCGTCGCCGTTGTGCAGCGTGGCGTTGGTCACAGACACCCCGCCGACCGTCACCGGCCGCAGCCGCGCCACCGGCGTCATCGCCCCCGTCCGCCCGACCTGAAACTCGATGGCCTCCAGCACGGTCCGCGCCTGCTCGGCCGGGAACTTGCGGGCGATGCCCCAGCGCGGGGCGCGGGAGACGAAGCCCAGCCGCCGCTGCCAGTCCAGATTGTCGACCTTGTAGACGACGCCGTCGATGTCGTAGCCAAGGTCCGGCCGCGCCGCCTCCATGGCCGCGTAGGCCGCCAGCAGACCCTCGGCCCCCTGCACGCAGGTCGACTGCGGCGTCGTCTGGAAGCCCCAGCCCTTCAGCTTCTCCAGCGCCTCCCACTGGCTGTCGGCGAACTTCTCGCTGAGCAGGCCCCAGGCATAGGCGAAGAACTTCAGCGGCCGCCTGGCGGTAATCGTGCTGTCGATCTGGCGCAGCGAGCCGGCGGCGGCGTTGCGCGGGTTGGCGTAGGTCTTGTCGCCGGCCTCGGCGGCGGCGGCGTTGAGGGCGGCGAACTCGGCATGGCCCAGATAGACCTCGCCCCGCACCTCGATCACCTCCGGCCAGCCGGAGCCCTGCAGCCGGTGGGGGATATCCTTGACGGTGCGCAGGTTGGCGGTGACGTCCTCGCCGACCCGCCCGTCGCCCCGCGTCGCCCCCTGGACCAGCACGCCCTTCTCGTAGCGGATCGAGGCCGACAGCCCGTCGATCTTGGGC
>SDZP01000351.1 GCA_004144935.1 Caulobacteraceae bacterium
CACCGGAATGCCGTGCGCCTTGGCCCATTTGATGAAGTCCGAGACGATCAGGAAGTAGCCGGAGAAGCCCATCTGCTGGATGATCTTCACCTCGAACTCGAGGCGGGCCCAGTACTCCTCTTCCGGGGCGGCCAGTTCGACCATCGCCAGCCGGGCCTTCAGCCCCTCGCGCGCCTGGTGGGCCAGTTCGTCCGGCTCGCTGCGGCCGGCCCCGGTGTCGAAGCGCGGCAGGATCGGGTCGCGCTTGTTGACCATGAAGGCGCAGCGGCGGGCGATCTCCAGCGTCTGGTCGCAGGCCTCCGGCAGGTCGCTGAACAGGGCCCGCATCTCGGCGGCGGTCTTGAAATAGTGCTCGGGCGTCACCCGCCGCCGCTCGTCCTGGCCGACGAAGGCGCCGTCGGAGATGCACAGCAGGGCGTCGTGCGCCTCATGCATCGAACGGTCGGGATAGTAGACGTCGTTGGTGGCGACCAGCGGGATGTCCTGGGCGTAGGCATAGGCCACCAGCCCGGGCTCGGCCGCCGCCTGCTGCGGCAGGCCGTGGCGTTGCAGCTCGATGTAGAAGCGATCGCCGAACACCGCCCGCATGGCGGCCAGCACCGACTCGCCCTCGGCCGTCTTGCCGGCCGCGAACAGGGGATCGACCGGCCCGTCCGTGCCGCCCGACAGCAGGATCAGTCCCTCGCTGTGGGCCGCGATCTTGCTCCAGGGCACCGAGGGCTCGGACACCGCGTCGATGTCCAGATAGGCCGACGAGGAGAGTTCCGAGAGGTTGAGATAGCCCCGCTCGTTCTGGGCGATCAGGGTCAGGGTCGGGGTGCGGGCCCAGCGCTCGGGCGGTCCCTCGCCGATGCCGGTGACCGGCAGGGCGCAGGCGATCAGCGGCTGCACCCCGGCGTCCTTGGCGGCGACGGAAAATTCCAGGGCTCCGAACAGGTTGGCCCGGTCGGCGATGCCGAGCGCCGGCATACCTTCGGCGGCGGCCAGCTTCGGGGTCTTGTCGGCCTTGATGGCCCCTTCCAGCAGGCTGTAGGCCGAGCGCACCCGCAAATGGACGAAGCCGTTCGCCAGATCCGCCATATGCCTCACATACCTCCGCCTACCGAGGGTTCATCCTTAAGACCGACTCAGGCCGCGACATAGGCCAGCGAACACATCATCCACACAAAGCTGACGACCGACGCCAGAGCGAGGGTTTCACGAGCAATCCTGGCCATTCGAGCCTCCCGGTTTTCAGTTCCGGGTTTGTTCCTATTCCCGTTTTGTTCCACAGGCAAGACCAAAGTGGAACAGCCTGTGGGAAAGTCGTGGACAGGCGGTCGTCAGGAACCGTTCGACGCCGCGTCGGCGCCGTTCATCGGCGGATTGTGCAGGGCGACGATGTCTTCCAGCTCCGCCTTGCGGATGGCACGGGTCACGTTCAGCCGCACCAGGATGGTGTTGGCCCCGTAGGTTTTCTTGGCCTTGTCCCACCCCGAATGCACACCCTTGTGCAGGCACTCGGTCTCGCCGGCGAAGACCACGGTGCGGTCGCCGCCCTTCATCTTGACGAACAGATAGTTGGCCCCGGTCGGCGACATCGGGCCGGCCCCGTCCAGCGGCAAGTAGCGGTAGCCGTGGCCGGACTGACCTTCGAACTCATAAAGATGGGCCAACGCACGCCTCCCAGCTTGGTCACAGAAACGTCTCTATGCCGTTGTTCGCATGGCCAAATCGGGGCGAGCAGGCGGCCAGGGCGGGGCGCCGTGGACCACCGTTCGTGACAGTTGACAGCGATGCGCGACATTTGTAGCGTTCCCGTGACGGTGGACGAGCAGACCATGACCCAGCCCCCTTCCGACACCGAACTCGAAATTCTCAAGATCTTCTGGCGGGACGGCGCGGCCAGCGCCCGCGAGATCCAGGCCGCCCTGCCGGACGCCCTCGACTGGACGGGCTCCACCACCCGTACGGTGCTTGAGCGGATGCGGGCCAAGGGCCTGCTGGTGCGGCGATCGGTGCATGGCCTGGCCGTCTATGAGGTCGCCCAGCCCAAGGCCGACATTCTCGGCGGCCTGCTGCGCCGGATGATGCGCAATGTGCTGGAGGTCGAGGGCCCCCTGCCCGCCTCCGCCTTCGCCGGCAGCGCCATCCTGTCGGCCGAGGAGCTCAGGGACCTGGAAGCCCTGCTCAACGCCGAGGAGCCAACGTCCGAGACGGGAGACCCGGCATGAACGGGGTCGCCCTCGCCCTGCTGATGCTCGGGGCCACCCTGCCGATGGCCCTGGCGGGCCTTGGCGCGGGCCTGCTGGTCGAGCGGATCACCGGCGCGCCGGGCCTGCGCGAGCGGGTCTGGGGCCTGGCCCTGCTGGCCCCGGCGCTGGCCATAGCGGCGGTGGCGCTCGTCTCGCCCCACCTTTCCCGCCCGGTCCCTGTCGGTCCGCCCGGGACCGACCCGACGATCCTTCTCACCGAGGTCGCCGTCACCGCGCCGCCGGCCGTCGCGCCGTTCCAGACCCTGGTCGACGTGGCCTGGCTGCTGGCCCCCACCATCCTGCTCGGCCTGATCCTGCTGGGCATGCTGGTCGCCCTCGGCCTGTTGCTGCGGCGACACCTGCTGCTCGGACAGCTCGTCCGCGCCGCCAGGCCGCTGCATGACGAGGCCCTGTCGGAGGAACTGGCCCGCCAGGCCGCCGCCCTGAAGGTCCGCCCGCCGGGCCTGAAGACCTCGGATCGCGCCGGCAGTCCCCTGCTGGCCGGCCTGCTGAAACCCGCCATCGTCATTCCAAGGGCCCTCACCCGCCTGCCCACAAAGCGTCTGGCCCTGATCTGCGGCCATGAACTGGCTCACCTCAAGCGCGGCGACAACCCCCGCGCCTGGGCTGAGGGCCTGTTGCTGGCGGTGATGTGGTTCAACCCCTTCATGGCCATGATCCAGGCACGCTTGAACGCCGCCCGCGAGGAGCGTTGCGACGCCATGGCCCTCCGCCAGGCCGATGACGCCGCCCGCCGCGCCTACGCGCAATCCCTCATCGAGACGCTCCGCCTCAGCGCCGGTCCGGAGCCGCAGTCCGCTTTCATTGGCGCCGGAAGGAAGACCGCCATGCGCCTGAAAGCCATCCTCAAGCCCCACGGCCCGGCCAGCGCCTCCGCCCGCGCCGGGGTCCTCGCCGTCGGCGTGGCGCTCGCCCTGGCCGTTGGCGGAGCCAGCGTCGCCCTGGCCATGCAGGCCGCGCCGCAACGCCCCATCGCCGGCCGCGCCACAAGCTGGCAGCAATCGTCGCAGGAGAACGTCTGGTCGCCCAAGGGCCTGGTCGTGGTCGCCGCCGACCGCATGGAGAAGCGGGGGGACGTGGCCTACTGGCGCGGCCGCCCGGCCGTCAGCCTCAGCGCCGCCACCGGCGATCCGGCACGGGACGCGGCCCTGGCCAGGGTGCGCTTCCTGGTCAACGGCAGGCCGGCGCCGGCCGACTTCACCCCCAACAGCCTGGATCCGCGAGACATCGGGCTGATCAAGGTCCGTGGGTCGGCCGGGGACGAGCACGGCGCGACCACCATCGACATCGTCATGATCCCGCCCGCGCCGCCGGCCCCGCTCGCGCCCCTGGCTGCTTTGGAGCCGCCGACGCCGCCGACGCCGCTGACCCCGCTCGTTGCGCCGACCCCGCCTGTCCCGCCCACACCCGAGGTCGG
>SDZP01000352.1 GCA_004144935.1 Caulobacteraceae bacterium
ACCGCCGTCAGCTTCGGCGGCGCCGCTGCGACCGGCTTCACCATCAACAGCGCCACACAGATCACCGCTACGGCTCCCGCCGGGGCGGCGGGGACCATCGACATCCGCGTCACCACCGTAGGCGGGACCAGCGCCACTTCGGCCGCTGATCAGTTCACCTGGGTCGCTGCGCCGATGGTGACCTCGATCAGCCCTACGGCCGGCCCGGTTTCGGGCGGCACAACGGTGACGATCACCGGGACCGGGTTCTCGGGCGCGACCGCCGTGACCTTCGGCGCGACCGCCGCGACCGGCTTCACCGTCAACAGCGCCACCCAGATCACCGCCTCGGCTCCGGCCGGGACGGGGACGGTCGATATCCGCGTCACCACCACGGGCGGAACCAGCGCCACTTCGGCCGCTGATCAGTTCACCTGGGTCGCTGCGCCGGTCGCAGCTGATCTCAATGGGGTGGTCGTCGGCTTCAACACCGCCACGCCGATCGACCTGTCCGCCTCGATCACAGGCAGCCACACCAGTCTTGCGATCAGCTCGGCGCCGTCGCACGGGACAACCGCCATTGCGGGCGACGTGGTGACCTACACGCCCGCGACCGGCTATGCCGGAGCCGACAGCTTCACCTATTCGGTCTCCGGCGCGGGCGGCACGTCCAACGTGGCGACGGTCACCCTGACCGTCAGCCAGGGCGGTCAGACCATCACCTTCGGCGCCCTGTCTGACGCCTCCCTGTCCGCGTCGCCGCTGACCCTGTCGGCGACGGCCAGCTCCGGCCTGGCCGTGACCTTCGTCTCGGAGACGACCGCCATCTGCACCGTGTCGGGCGCGAGCCTGACCCTGCTGCAGACGGGGACCTGCACCATACGGGCGGAACAGGCCGGGGACGCCAGCTATGCGGCCGCCACGCCGGTCAGCCGCAGCTTCGCGGTCACCCCGGCCACTCTGGACATCACCGCAGGGTCGGCCACAGGCCTCGTCGTCGGTGATAGCTACAGCCAGACCAACACGGCCTCCGGCGGCGTGGCGCCCTATACCTACAGGCTCCTCGCCGGCGCCTTCGCGCCAGGCACGACGCTGGATTCGAACACAGGCGTCGTCTCGGGCACGCCCATCGTGGCGGGGACCTTCAGCTATGTGATCCGCGCCACCGACGATCAGCCGCTGTCGGTCGACACCCCGGTGATCACGGTGACCATCGCTAGGGGCGACCAGACCCTGAGCTTCACCTCGACGGCGCCGTCCGCCGTGGTGGCCGGTCCGGACTATGGGATCACGGCGACGGCCTCCTCGGGCCTGGGCGTGACCTTCACCCTGGACGGCGCGAGCACGGGCTGCACGCTCTCCGGCGCGACGGTCAGTTTCACCGCCCCCGGAACCTGCGTGATCAACGCCGACCAGGCGGGCAACTCCAACTGGAACGCGGCGGCCCAGGTGCAGCAGAGCTTCACCGTCATCGCCAACCCGCCGATCGCGGCCGATGTGTCGGGCGTGACGGTGGCCTATGAGAGCGCCGGCGCGGCCATCGACCTGTCGGGTTCGCTGACCGGCGGCGCCCATGCGTCGATCGCCATCGGCACGGCCCCGGCTCATGGCGTGACCGCCATTGCGGGCGACGTGGTCACCTACACCCCCGCCGCCGGCTACTATGGCGCGGACAGCTTCACCTATACGGCCACCGGTCCCGGCGGGACGTCGAACGTCGCCACGGTCAGCCTGACCGTGGCGACCCCGGCCGCCCCCGTCGCCATCGACAAGAGCGGCGTGGCGGTTCCGTGGAACAGCCCCGGCACGGCCATCGACCTGTCGGCCTCGATCACCGGCGTGCGCTCCAGCCTGGCCATCGGCACAGCTCCCGCGCACGGCACGGTGAGCGTCGCGGGCGAGGCAGTCACCTATACCCCGGCGACCGGCTACTACGGCGCCGACAGCTTCACCTTCACGGCCACGGGCCCCGGCGGGACCTCGAACGTCGCGACGGTCAGCCTCACCGTGGGTGTCCCGCCAGCCCCGACGGCGGGCGACGTCTCGGGCGGGGCGGTCCCCTATGAGAGCGCCGGCACGGCCATCGACCTGTCGGCCTCAATCACCGGCGTGCGCTCCAGCCTGGCCGTCGCCACGGCCCCGGCGCACGGCACGGTGAGCGTCGCGGGCGAGGCGGTCACCTACACCCCGGCGACCGGCTACTATGGGGCCGACAGCTTCACCTACACCGCCACCGGCCCCGGCGGGACCTCCGCCCCGGCCACGGTCAGCCTGACGGTCGCCACCCCGGCGGCGCCGACGGCCGCCGACGTCAGCGGCGTGACCGTGCCCTTCGCCAGCGCCGGCGTGGCCATCCCCCTGCAGCCGGCGGGCGTCTACACCAGCCTGTCGGTCGCCACGGGCCCCGCCCGCGGGACGGTGACGATCAGCGGCGCGACGGCCACCTATGTCCCGACCGGCGACAACTATGGTCCAGACAGCTTCACCTATACCGCGACCGGACCCGGCGGGACTTCGGCCCCGGCGACGGTCAGCCTGACGGTGGCGACCCCGCCGCCGCCGGTGGTCACCCCGCCGACCGGTCCGGTGGTGGTCCCGCCCTCGACCGGCGGCGGCTCCCAGCCGGTCACCGTCAACCTCGACGCCCGGACCACCGGCGAGTTCGACGGCTTCCGCATCACCGTCACGGCTCAATACGGCTCGGCGGTCATCACCCAGGCCACCGCACTGGCCCAGTCGTCAGGAACGACCGGACCGCAGAAGGCGCCGGGCGACTACCAGCTGGTCTACACCCCGGCGGCCAACTTCATGGGGACCGACACCGTCACCGTGGTGGCCTTCGGTCCGGGCGGCGACTCCGCGCCCCTGACCTTCACCTTCCAGGTCGCGGGCAAGGCGCCGGACCTCAGTGGCCAGACGCCGTCGAACGGGTCGATCACCTTCAGCCCGACGGCGACCCTGGTCGGCGGTCCTTTCCAGGCTGTGCGCATCACCCGCGCCCCGACCTTCGGGACGACCACGGTCGATGGCCTGACCATCGTCTTCACCCCGGGCGCCGCCAACGGAGGGTCGACCTCGCTCGACTATGTCATCGACCTGCCGTTCGGCGCGTCGCAGGCCGGTCGGATTGATCTGGTGTCCAGTCTGGTTCCCGGCGCTCAGACGTTGACGGCCCGGACTGTGCAGGGCCGTCCGGTGGCTGTGCGGATCAGCGACACCCCGGGCGGCCCCTTCACCGGGGCGGCGGTGACGTCGATCTCGCCAACCACCGCGGGGACGGCGACCGTCTCCGGCGCGAACGGGATCTACACCCTGACCTTCACCCCGACCGGAACCTTCTCCGGCGAGGCGGTGGTCGGCTTCACCCTCAGCAACGGCGCGGGAACCACCGGCGGGACCGTGACCGTCACCGTCGAGGCGCGTCCTGATCCGGGTCTGGATCCGGACGTGCGCGGCGTGGCGACCAGCCAGGTCACCAGCGCCCGCCGCTTCGCCGACGCGCAGATCAACAATTTCCAGCGTCGTCTGCAGGACCTGCATGACGGGACCAACACCTCGTCCAACGGCGTCAGCCTGAACGTCGGCGTGGGCGGAGAGGCGGACAGCGACAATGATCCGCGTGAAGCCCGGCGCCGTCAGCTGGGCGGGCGTCAGCAGGACCGGGTCGATCCGGGCGCCCTGGGCGA
>SDZP01000041.1 GCA_004144935.1 Caulobacteraceae bacterium
CGCCGCGATAGTCGGCGTCGATGGTGCCGGGGGTGTTGAGGCAGGTAATCCCCGCCTTGGCCGCCAGGCCGGAGCGCGGCCGTACCTGGGCTTCGAAACCGGGCGGCACGGCGAAGCTGAGGCCCGTCGGGACCATCGCCCTCGCCATCGGGGCCAGGGTCAGGGGCGCGTCGTCGGCCACGGCGGCCCGCAGGTCCATGCCGGCGGCGAGCGCGGTCTCGTAGGCGGGCAGCGGCAGGCCTTGGGCATGGGAAAGTTGAACGACGGGTATGGTCGGGGTCACGAAAGGTCCTTCTAGGCCAGATCCTGGGCTATGCGCTGGGCGATCTTCATCGCCACCTCGTCCTTGCCGGCCCGGTCCCAGCGCTCGACGCCGGCCTTGCTGACGATCATCACGGCGTTCTCGGTCCCGCCCATGACCCCCGGCTGGGTGACGTCGTTGGCGACGATCCAGTCGCAGCCCTTGCGGGTCAGCTTGGCGCGGGCGTGCATCTCGACATCGTTGGTTTCGGCCGCGAAGCCGACGACGATCTTCGGCCGCTGCGGCGTGTGTGCGGCCAGGGTGGCCAGGATGTCGGGGTTTTCGACCAGGGTGAGGACCGGCGGGCCATCCCTGCCCTTCTTCAGCTTGATGCCGAAGGCCTCGTCCGGCCGCCAGTCGGCCACGGCCGCGACGCAGACGGCCGCGTCGGCCGGCAGGGCCTGCTGGCAGGCGGCCAGCATCTCGCGGGCGCTTTCGATATCGATGCGGTTGACGCCGGCCGGGGTCGGCTGGCTGACCGGCCCCGCGACCAGGGTCACCCGGGCCCCCAGACGCGCCAGGGCGCCGGCGATCTCGAATCCCTGCCGGCCGCTGGAGCGGTTGGTCAGCACCCGCACCGGGTCCAGCGCCTCGGCCGTCGGGCCGGCGGTGACCAGGACGTGTTTTCCTTTCAGCGGTCCGCCGCCGAGCATTCCCAGGACGGCGTCGAAGATGGCGGCCGGCTCGGCCATGCGGCCATAACCGTACTCGCCGCAGGCCATGGCTCCCTCGTCGGGACCGACGAACGAGACGCCGTCGGCCTTCAGCGTCGCCAGGTTGCGGCGGGTGGCGGCATGCTCCCACATCCGCACATTCATGGCGGGGGCCATCAGCACCGGCTTGTCGGTGGCCAGCAGGGTGGTGGCGGCCAGATCGCCGGCCAGGCCGTTGGCGGCCCTGGCCATCAGGTCGGCGGTGGCCGGGGCGACGACCACCAGGTCGGCCGAGCGGGAGAGCTCGATATGGCCCATCTCCGCCTCGTCGGTCAGGGAGAAGAGTTCGGAATAGACCTTGTCCTCGGCCAGGGCCGCCAGCGACAGGGGGGTGACGAACTCGGCGCCGGCCCGGGTCAGGATCGGCCGCACGCCGATGCCGGCCTTGCGCAGCAGCCGGGTCAGCTCCAGCGCCTTGTAGGCGGCGATGCCTCCGCCGACGATCAGCAACACCCGCTTCTGGCTCAAAGTCCCGCGCTCCTGCGCCCGCCGTGGGCCTCGCCGCCTTCCTAGCGGCTTTGCGCCGTTCGCCAAACAGGACTCGACAACGTTCACGTTTTGATCTTCATTGCGAACACCGCTATCTCAAGGGGAGCCCCACGTGCGCCACATCCTGACCGCTACGGCCGCCCTGGCCGCCGTTCTCGCCCTCGCCGCCTGCGACGGCGGCCCCGCCAGCAAGCCCTCTCGCGACCAGGCCGACGCCGGGACGCCGACCGCGAAGTCAGACCGGACCGAGACCGCCTCGGCCGACCGGTCCGACAGCGACCGGCCCACGGTCGATCCCCGTACGCAGCCGCCGCCGATGCTGGACGGCAAGCCGATGTGGGCGGCCAACCGGCGCCTGACGGCCGAGGAGGCTGCGGAAAAGCAGTTCGCCCGCAATGGCGCGGACTTCGGGGCTAAGACCGTTGAGGATTACGCCCGCAAGGCCCAGGCCTTCGTCAGCAAGCCCCCGAAGGGCACCGAGGTGGTCAGCCGCCAGCGCGGCAAGATCATGTACGACGCTTCCTCCAACACCTTCGCGGCGACGACCAGCGACGGGGTGCCGAGGACGATGTTCAAGCCGGAGGAGGGCGCGGCCTACTGGGCGGAGGCCAAGGCGCGGCCGGAAGGCGGCCGGCGGCGCAACCGCGACGGCGGCGGCGCGGGCAGCGACGGCTAAGCCAGCACCACCGCCAGCAACAGCGCCACCCCCGACACCGCCGCCCCGATCGCGAACCACAGCAGTTTCGACGGGCTCTCCTCGACCGACACCACGGTCGTCGTCACGGGCGGCGTCTCGGCCAGTTTGACGATGGCCCGGGCCGCGCGGTGGACCTCGGCCGCCAGTTCGCGCACCCGCGCGGCGGGCGACAGCTCGCGGGCGATCCAGCGGCGCACCACCGGGTCGGCGGCGGCCCACAGGTCGTGTTCGGGATCGATGCCCCGGGCCACGCCCTCGACGGTGACCATGGTCTTCTGCAGCAGCACCAGTTCGGGCCGCAGGTGCATGTCGAACAGGGCGGTGATCTCGAACAGCTGGGCCAGCAGCCGGCCCATCGAAACCTGGCTGGCGCTGCGGCCGAACACCGGCTCGCCGACCGCCCGCAGGGCCTGGGCGAAGGCGCCGCGGTCCTGGTGGGCGGGCACGTAGCCGGCCTCGAAATGGATGTCGGCGACGCGGGCGTAGTCCCTTGTCAAAAAGCCGTAGAGGATCTCGGCCAGGAACCGCCGCTCCATCGGTCCGATCCGGCCGACGATGCCGAAGTCGATGGCGGTCAGGCCGGCCGGAGCCGCCACGAACAGGTTCCCCTCGTGGAGGTCGGCGTGGAAGACGCCGTGATCGAGGGCCTGGGACAGGAAGGCCCGGATCAGGTTGTCGGCCAGCTCGCGCCGGTTGAAGGCCGGATCGTCCAGCGCCGTGGGCGAGGACAGCGGCCGGCCGCCCGCCCATTCCTGGGTCAGCACGCGTTTGGCGACCCCGTCCCAGACGATGGCCGGCGCCGCCATGAAGGCGTCGCGGGCCATGACCTCGCGCAGTTCGTCGGCCCCGGCCGCCTCGAACCGCAGGTCCAGCTCCAGCTCCAGGGCGCGGATGACGATCTCGACGAAGGCTCGAGGCTCGAGGCGGCGCGCGGCCGGAACCAGCGCATGCGCCCACCGGGCCGCCAGCCGCAGGGCGTCGCTGTCGCGGGCGGCGCGGAGCTCGACACCGGGGCGCAACACCTTGACCGCGACCTTGCGGCCATCGAGCAGCACCGCCTCATGCGCCTGGGCCAGGGAAGCCGCCGCCACCGCCTCGCCGAAGCTCAGGAACAGGCTGTCGAGCGGCCGGCCCAGCGACCGCTCGACCTCGGCCCGCGCCACGGTGGTCGGAAACGGGGTCAGGCTGTCGCGCAGATGGGCGAGATCCTCGACGAACTGGCTCCCGAAGATATCGGCCCGGGTGGCGAGGAACTGGCCAAGCTTGATCGCCACCGGGCCCTGCGCCTCCAGCACCCGCGCCAGCCGCTCGCCGGGCCGGCCCTTGCGGGCGGCGCCGCCCGCCGGCAGCCGCAGAATGGCGGCGGCAAACCTCGCCGAGGCCGGCAGATGGGCGTCGATTTCGCGAGGCAGCAGGGCGTCGGCGCGCATCAGCGCCCAGCCCGTCCCGATCAACCGGCTGAACGCCGCCAGGCTCGCCATGGCTAGATCGCCCAGCCCTGGTGCAGCGCGGCGACTCCGCCGGTGAAGTTGGTGTAGGTGACCCGGGAGAAGCCGGCGTCGCGGATCATGGTCGCGAACGTCTCCTGGTCCGGGAAGCGGCGGATGCTTTCGACCAGGTACTGGTAGCTTTCGCGGTCGTTGACGATCCACTCGCCGATGGTCGGGATGGCTTTGAAGCTCCACAGGTCATAGCCCTTGCGCAGGGCCTCGCTGACCGGGCGGGAGAACTCCAGGCAGAGGAACCGGCCGCCGGGCTTCAGCACCCGACGCGCCTCGCGCAGGGCCGTCGGCACGTCGGTGACATTGCGGATGCCGAAGCTGATGCAGTAGGCGTCGGCGCTGGCGTCGGCCAGCGGCAGGCGCATGGCGTCGGCGACGCCCCAGGTCATCTCCGGCTCGCCGCCCTTTTCGATACCGGCGGCGATCATCTCGGCGTTGTAGTCCAGCACATGGACGGTGGCGTCCGGCCCACCGCGGCGCAGCTGGGCGGCCCGGGCCATCTTCGAGAACCGCCGGGCCATGTCGCCGGTGCCGCCGGCCAGGTCGAGGATGACCTCGCCCGGCTGGGG
Source organism: Caulobacteraceae bacterium (assembly GCA_004144935.1). Lineage (GTDB taxonomy): Bacteria > Pseudomonadota > Alphaproteobacteria > Caulobacterales > Caulobacteraceae > Caulobacter. Next base: position 4,272 of record SDZP01000041.1, read on the forward strand.
GTTGAGGCGGGCGGCGACGGCGTCCTTCCACAGGCGGTGGACGCCGGCGCTCATCAGGTCGTTCATCAGGTCGTACTTGCCCGCGACCTTGTCGAAGACACCCCGCACCAGACCCGCCTTCTCGGCCGGGTCGACATCGCGGAAACCGAAGGTGGCGCGCTGTTCGCTCATGGGTTTGTCCATAGACCGGGCGACCCCGCCGCGCTAGCCAAGCACATGCCTGAACTTCCCGAAGTCGAAACGGTTCGGCGCGGCCTTGCCCCCACCCTGGAAGGCCATCGCCTGGTGCGCGTGCAGCAGCTGCGCCCCGACCTGCGCTTTCCCTTCCCCGACGGCTTCGTCCAGCGGCTGACCGGCGCCACCATCCTGCGGCTGGACCGGCGGGCCAAATACCTGCTGGGGCGCCTGGACCGGGACGATGTGCTGGTCATGCATCTGGGCATGACCGGCCGCTTCGAGATCGACGGCTACACCCCCGGGGAATTCGAGCGCGCCGTAACGCCGGACCCCAAGCACGCCCACGTCATCTTCCAGACCGAGGCCGGGGCGACGGTGACCTATTACGACCCGCGCCGCTTCGGTTTCATGAGCCTGATCCCGGCGGCGGAGCTGGAGGCGCATCCCTGGTTCGCCGGCATGGGTCCCGAGCCCTTGGGGCCGGACTTTACGGCCGACACCCTGATCAAGGCCTTCAAGGGCCGCAAACAGGGACCCAAGACGCTGCTGCTCGACCAGCGGATCGTGGCGGGCCTGGGCAACATCTACGTCTCCGAGGCCCTGCACCGGGTCGGCATCTCGCCGCTGAAGCCCGCCGGGTCGATCGCCAAAAAGCGCATCCCGCCGCTGGTCGAAGCCATCAAGGATGTGCTGGCCGAGGCCGTCGAGGTCGGCGGTTCCACCCTGCGGGACTTCGCCGCCGCCGACGGCGCGCTGGGCTATTTCCAGCACCGCTTCCGGGTCTATGACCGAGAGGGCGAGCCCTGTCCGACGCCGGGATGCGGCGGGACCATCGCGCGGGTGGTGCAGGCCGGCCGGTCGACCTTCTATTGTCCGAAATGCCAGAAGTAGGCGCGCCTCAAAGCCCGAAGTCGTAGCCGAAATCGTATTTCAGGTGCTCGCGCAGGATGGCCTTCAGCACCGCCTCGGCCTGCGGCGTCCAGACGGTGTCGCCCTGGCCGTCGGGGCGCACGCCCTTGCCGGTGGCGTTGGGATTCTGGAAGGCCAGCATGTTCTCCTTGGTCCCGGCCTTGACCCCCGCCGCGATGGCGTCCGGCGGCAGCACGACGCCCAGGTGCCGGGCCAGCCGGTCCAGGGAGCCGGCGGTGTCGCGCTGGAAATCCTCGTACTTCAGGACCAGGGTCTCGGCCGGGTAGCGGGCCTGCACCGAGCCCCAGCGGTTCATGAAGCGGATGTACCACCAGACGTCGACGACGTATTTCTTGTCCCAGGGGTCGCCGGCCACATAGGTCTCGAAGGGGACGGCGTACGTCTCCTTCCACTTCTCGTAGTTGCTGATCAGCACGTCGCGCACGTCGCGGACCACCACGCCGTATTTCGGCAGCGGCGCGATCGCCCGCAGCCAGGGCCACTCCACCGCATAGGCCGGGATCGAATGGCTGGAGGCGATGCGCGGCACGCCGGGCAGGTTCAGCTGGTGCTTGGGGCTGCCGATGACGGCGTTGCTGTCGTTGTTGTTGTAGAACTTCGGCCCCGCGACGCCGTAGTGGTGGGCCATGGCCCAGCTCAGCATCCACTTGATCCAGTGGGTGCCCGAATGCTGGCCGGTGACCAGGTAGCCGTCCCAGCGCCGGTGCTTGATCAGCGACCAGTTGGTCATCTCGCGATTGAAGCTGTGCAGGGCGTGGGCGGTGTTCATGGCTTAAGTCTTGGGGCCCGGGCCTTGAGCAAGGCGGCCAAAGGGGTAAGAACCGGCTATGACCTACCAGACCCTTCTCGTCGAGGCGCCGCACGACGGCGTCCTGCTCATCCGCCTCAACCGCCCCGAGGCGCTGAACGCCCTGAACAGTGAATTGCTGGCCGAATTGGGCCAGGTGCTCGACGCCGCCGAAAGCGACGCCGGGGTCCGCTGCCTGGTGCTGACGGGCTCGGAGAAGGCCTTCGCGGCCGGGGCCGACATCAAGGAGATGTCGGACAAGACCTATGCCGAGATGTTCAAGCTGGACTTCTTCACGGCGGCGGCGCGGCGCATCGAGACCTTCCGCAAGCCGATCATCGCGGCGGTCAGCGGCTACGCCCTCGGCGGCGGCTGCGAACTGGCCATGATGTGCAGCTTCATCATCGCCAGCGAGACGGCGAAGTTCGGCCAGCCGGAGATCAACCTCGGCGTCGCGCCGGGCATCGGCGGCACCCAGCGGCTGACCCGCTTCGTCGGCAAGTCCAAAGCCATGGACATGATCCTGACCGCCCGCATGATGGACGCCGCCGAGGCCGAGCGGTCGGGCCTGGTGTCCCGCGTGGTGGCCGCCGAAAGGCTGCTGGACGAGGCCTTGGCCGCGGCGGTGAAGATCGCCGGCCAGTCGCCGCTGGCCGTGGCGATGAACAAGGAACTGGTCGAGGCCGCCTACGAGACGACCCTGGCCACCGGCGTCGCCCTGGAGCGCCGCCTGTTCCACAGCCTGTTCGCCTTCGAGGACCAGAAGGAGGGCATGGCCGCCTTCGTCGAGAAGCGGAAGCCAAGCTTCACGGGCAAATAGTCAGGTCGAGGTCGTCAAGGTTCCGGCGGCGCCGGCGACGAACCGATCCGCCTCCGGCGAGGCCAGCCACTTGGCGAAGGTTCGCGCCTCGTGCTCGTCGACGAAGTCGCCGCGGGTGACGACCAGCGACACCGGCCCGCCGCCGATGTCGCGCGTCCAACGGTCCTCCAGCCGCGCCAGGCTGAGGCGCTGGATGCGGTTGGCCTGTTTGGGCTCGCGGGTGGCGATCAGGCCGCCCTGCAGGGCTTCCATCTTGCGTCCCAGCTCGACGAGGGAGATGTCGGTGTCGACGCTCACCGCCGCGCTGCGCCGCCCGGGCCAGCCGTTGGCGGCCTGCTCCAGGGCCTGGACCAGGTCCGGGTCGCAGACGATCCTCAGGGGCCCGGCGGGCAGCAGGCCGCAGGAAGCCAGGGGTCCGGAGGCCGGAACGGCGAGGGCGGCGAGGAGCAGGGCGCGGCGATGCATGGGGCAAGCTTAACGGCGGCGCGGCGGCTGGGAACAGGGAATCCGCATTGACCGCACGGGCCCCTTCCCGTATATCGCCGCGCTTCCGATTATACGGCGGCTGGGCCCGACGCCCGACCGCCTGTCCGTCCCTAGGTTTTAGAGAGCACCATGGCCAATAATCCCGGCGCCAAGAAAGCGATCCGCAAGATCGAACGCCGCACCGAAGTCAACAAGGCGCGCCGTTCGCGTGTCCGCACCTTCCTGCGCAAGTTCGAAGAGGCCGTGACCTCGGGCGACGTCGAAGCCGCCAAGGGCGCCTTCGTCGAGGCCCAGTCGGAGCTGATGCGCGCCGTGACCAAGGGCGTCGTCCACAAGAACACCGGCTCGCGTAAGGTTTCGCGCCTGCATGCGCAGCTGAAGAAGCTGTCGGCCGCCTGATCGGGCTGCCGAAGGAACGGGCAATCCCCTAGGGGATTCCATCTAACCTTCTGAAATTAAAGAGTTTAAAGAGCCGCCCGGGACCCGTTCCCGGGCGGCTTTTGTACGCCTGCGGATCACAGCTGTGCGACGCATTAACTCAGTGCCCGGAAGTAGGATTAACGTTTTCCCTTGCCGCGCGAGGGGGTCTCGCGAGTCAACAGAAATATCCGCGTCCGGCGCCAAATTTCCGGTTTGACCCTCCGGTTCGGGGGGCTCTAAGGTTCGTCTCTCAGCGCTTTTTAACCCCCGGATTTTTCGGGCCACGTGCGGGACGACGGATAGAGTCTATCCGGCGACCGGGGAAGATTTGTCGCTGGAAAACCGGGGCCGACGTCGTGGGGGCGGATGTCTCGGACCTCGGGGTTGAACAAGAAATATGACGGTGGGCTATGATGAATTCGGGTGGACAGCGCATGACCTCTTCGGCGCCGGCGGTTTCGGTGTGGGGCAAAGCCTGTCTTGCGTTGCGTCGGGAGCTGGGCGAGGCCGACTTCGGCTCTTGGCTGGCCCAGGCGGCGCTGCGCGAGGGGCCTGACGGCGCCCCGGTGCTCGTCACCCCGACGGGCGTGGCCCGGGACTGGATCCGCCGCAACGCCTGGCGCCGCATCTCGGAACTCTGGGCCCAGAACGACCCCGATGGCCGCCGCCTGGACCTGAAGTCGAGGATGGAGTTCGAGGCCAATGGCGGCGCCGCCGCGGCCCATGCCCCGAGCCCCGCGCAGGTCATCGAGACGGCCGAGCCGATCTCCAGCGACGTGCCGCAGGTCTCGCCGCCGACCGCCGGTCCGGCCGCCCGTCCGGCCCGCAACTCCGGGCTGCAGGACCGCTTCAACTTCGACACCTTCGTGCCGGGACCGGCCAACGAGTTCGCCCATGCGGTGGCCAAGCGCGTGGCCAGCTGGGCCGACGGCCACTTCAACCCGGTGGTCTTCCATGGCCCCTACGGCTTCGGCAAGACCCACCTCTTGAACGCCATGGCCTGGGAGGCCATGCGCAACGCCCCCGACAAGAAGGTCATCTACCTGACCGCCGAGCGGTTCCTGTCGACCTTCGTCCGCGCGGTGATGGATCGCCAGACCGCCGCCTTCAAGGAAGAGCTGCGGGCCGCCGACCTGCTGCTGATCGACGATGTCCACTTCATCGGCGGCAAGCAGTCGAGCCAGGAAGAACTGTTCCACACCCTGACCGCCCTGATGGAGGACGGCCGCCGGGTGGTGTTCTCCGCCGACCGGCCGCCGGCGGCGCTGACCGAGGTCGACGCCCGCCTGCGCAGCCATCTGTCGGCCGGCCTGGTCTGCGGCCTGGAGCCGGCCGACCGCACGCTTCGCCTCGGCATCCTGGAGCGCAAGCTGGACACCCTCGGCCGTCAGGCCGGCTTCGTGGCCAGCGCCCGTCCGGAAGTCCTGCAGTTTCTGGCCGACCGTTTCACCGACAGCGTGCGGGAGCTGGAAGGCGCCCTCAACACCCTGCTGGCCCGGGCCGGCGAGGACATCCGCACCGTCAGCCTCGACGAGGCCCAGAACATCCTGCGGCCGCACCTGCGCGGGGCGGAAAAGCGGGTGACGGTCGACGACATCCAGAAGGCCGTGGCCGAGCACTACAGCCTGCGCCAGGCGGACCTGCTGTCGGAACGCCGCAACCGGGCGATCGCCCGGCCGCGCCAGGCGGCCATGTGGCTGGCCAAGCAGCTGACTACCCGCTCGCTGCCCGACATCGGCCGCCGGTTCGGCGGCCGGGACCACACGACGGTGATCCATGCGGTGCGGCGGATCGAGGAGCTCAAGGCCGACGATCCGGTGCTGACGCGGGATCTCGAGACGCTGACGCGCCTCCCTCCCCTTCATGGGGGGGACAGACCGCGAAGCGGTCAGGGTGGGGTACGAAAATCACAGGGCGCCAACCTTCAGGGATTGGCGCGCTGCATCCGGCTTCCCCACCCGTCATGCTGCGCATGACACCCTCCCCATAAAGGGGAGGGAGGGCGAACGGCGCACCCCGACCTTGTCTAGAACCGCTTACCCGCCACCCCGTACTGCGCGAAGTAGGCCAGCATCCGCGCCCAGCCGTCCCTGGCCGCCGCCTCGTCGTAGGTCGCCCGGTAGTCCGCGTGGAAGCCGTGCTGGGCGTTCGGATAGACGATGATGTCCGAGCCGACCTTGCGGGTCCGCACCAGGATCTCGCGCATGGCCTCGATGTCCTTGGCCGGAATGCCCTGGTCCTTGCCGGCGTAGAGGCCGAGCACCGGGCATTTCAGCACCCCGGCCTTGTCCAGCGGCCATTCGCGCTCCGGCTCGCCGAGGAACTGTCCCGGCGCCGGGCGGTCCAGACGGCCGTACCAGGCCACCCCGCACCTGAAGTCCCGCGCCCGGGCGCAGGCCAGCCAGACCACCGCCCCGCCCCAGCAGAAGCCGGTGATCGCCTTGCGTTCGGGATCGACGAACTTCTGGGCGTTGAGCCAGGCGACCGTGGCGTTCACATCGCCCTGCGTCTCCGCATCGGTGGTGTCGCCGACGATCTTGCGGATCTGGCCAAAGTCGGTGAGCGGGGCCGGATCGCCATGGCGGACGAAAAAGTCCGGGGCGATGGCGACATAGCCCAGCTTGGCGAGGCGCCGGCAGGTGTCGCGGATGTATTCGTGGACGCCGAACACCTCCGAGACCACCAGCACGGTCGGGAACTTGCCGCGCGCATCGGGCCTGGCGATGTAGGCCGGGATGGCGCGGTCGAAGCTGGGGATCATCACCACCCCGGTCTTCAGGTCCCGCTCGTCGGTGGTGATCGGGGACGCCTGCGCCGAAACGGCGGCGGCGGCGTAGCCGGCGAAGAACAACCCGCCCAGCAGGCGGCGGGACACATTGAGATCGCCCGGTTCGGTGCCCTCGGGACGCGTGAGGATCTGCATTGGCGGCCTCCCAGCCTTGAACTTTATGGGCCTACCGTAACGCGCCCGATTGTCGCGGGGCAAAGGGATTCAAATGGCGGGCCCCGCCCGGCGAAGCGTCAGGTTCAGCCGCCCGCCGCCGGGGATCAGGCTGGAACTGCCCGGAATGATCCGGTCCACCCCGTGAAACGCCAGCCGGGCCTCGCCGCCCAGCACGCAGACGTCGCCCGAGGCCAGGCGCACGGACGCGGTCTTGCCGCCACGCGTCGCGGCGCCGATGCGGAACGCCGCCGTATCGCCCAGCGACACCGACAGCACCGGAAACCGCAGGTCGGCCTCGTCGCGATCCTGATGCAGCCCCATCTTCGCCGTCCCCCGATAGAGGTTGACCAGGCAGGCGTCCGGCGGGACCTGCGGATCGGCATGCCGGGCCCAGAGATCGAGCAGGACCTGCGGGATCGGCGGCCAGGGCTCGCCGCTTCGGGGATGCAGCGCCTGATAGCGATAGCCGCGGGCGTCGGAGACCCATCCGAGCGGCCCCAGGTTGCTCATCGCCACGCTCATCGCCTTGCCGCCGGGGGTCACGTAATGGGCCGTCGGGGCCGCCGCGATGGCCGCCAGCACGGCCTCCGCCAGCGCCTTCTGCGCAGGCAGGTCCAGGGCGGCCGGAAGCAGTTGAAAACCCGAGGGAACCGTCATGGCTGGACTTCTATCGCGGGGCCGGGCAAAGCCCCACCGCAAATGGGGTTTTGCCCTTGCGGGAGACTGTGTGCTCCCCATATGGCGACTCGACGCGCACGTTTCCCAAAGCGGACCGGGCGCTGCGTTTTGAACCGGCCAACCGGCCATTTTGTTGAAGGGGACGGAACAGAAAGTCGTACGGGCGCTGGAATCCCAGGCCCACGGGTTTCGTCCGCCATAGAGGAGCGAAAGACCGCAAGATGAGCAAGATCATCGGCATTGACCTCGGCACCACCAACTCGTGCGTCGCCATCATGGACGGCAAGACCCCCAAGGTCATCGAGAACGCCGAAGGTTCGCGCACCACCCCCTCGGTGGTCGGCATCCAGGAAGACGGTGAGCGCATCGTCGGCCAGCCGGCCAAGCGCCAGGCGGTGACCAACCCGACCAACACCTTCTTCGCCATCAAGCGGCTGATCGGCCGCCAGTTCAACGACCCCGTCGTGGCGAAAGACAAGGACATGGTGCCTTACGAGATCGTCGCCGGCCCCGGCGGCGCGGCCTATGTCCGTTCGCACGGCAAGGACTACTCGCCCCAGCAGATCAGCGCCTTCACCCTGCAGAAGATGAAGGAAGCCGCCGAGCAGCACCTGGGCGAGACCGTCACCAAGGCGGTGATCACGGTTCCGGCCTACTTCAACGACGCGCAGCGCCAGGCGACCAAGGACGCCGGCAAGATCGCCGGCCTGGAAGTCCTGCGCATCATCAACGAGCCGACCGCGGCCGCGCTGGCCTACGGCCTGGAAAAAAACGAAGGCAAGAAGATCGCCGTCTACGACCTCGGCGGCGGCACCTTCGACGTCTCGATCCTGGAGATCGGCGACGGCGTCTTCGAGGTGAAGTCGACCAACGGCGACACCTTCCTGGGCGGTGAAGACTTCGACATGAGGGTCGTCGACTACCTGGCCGACGAGTTCAAGAAGGAAACCAGCACCGACCTGCGCAAGGACAAGCTGGCCCTGCAGCGCCTGAAGGAAGAGGCCGAGAAGGCCAAGAAGGAACTGTCCAGCGTCACCCAGTACGAGGTGAACCTGCCCTTCATCAGCATGAACGCGTCGGGCCCGCTGCACCTCAACATCAAGCTGACCCGCGCCAAGCTGGAAGCCCTGGTCGAGGACCTGGTCGCCAAGACCATCGGCCCCTGCGAACAGGCCCTGAAGGACGCCGGCCTGAAGAAGACCGACATCGACGAGGTTGTCCTGGTCGGCGGCATGACCCGCATGCCCAAGGTCATCGAGGCGGTGAAGGAGTTCTTCGGCCGTGAGCCCCACAAGGGCGTCAACCCGGACGAGGTCGTCGCTCTCGGCGCCGCCGTCCAGGCCGGCGTTCTGCAAGGCGACGTCAAGGACGTGCTGCTGCTCGACGTCACCCCGCTGACGCTGGGCATCGAGACGCTGGGCGGCGTGTTCACCCCGCTGATCGAGCGCAACACCACCATCCCGACCAAGAAGAGCCAGACCTTCTCGACCGCCGACGACAACCAGTCGGCCGTGACGATCCGGGTCTTCCAGGGCGAGCGGCCGATGGCCAACGACAACAAGGTGCTGGGTCAGTTCGACCTGGCCGGCATCCCGCCGGCCCCGCGCGGCGTGCCGCAGATCGAAGTCACCTTCGACATCGACGCCAACGGCATCGTCCACGTCACCGCCAAGGACAAGGCGACCAACAAGGAACAGGCCATTCGCATCCAGGCGAACGGCGGCCTTTCGGACGCCGACATCGAGAAGATGGTCCAGGAAGCGGAATCGAACAAAGCCGAGGACGAAAAGCGCAAGGCCGCCGTCGAAGCCAAGAACCAGGCTGACGCGGTGATCCACTCCTCCGAGAAGGCCCTCGCCGAACATGGCGACAAGGTCGGCCCGGACGAGAAGGCCGCCATCGAGACGGCCTTGGCCGACCTCAAGGCCGCGGTCGACGGCGACGACGCCGAGGACATCAGCGCCAAGACCCAGACGCTGATCCAGGCCTCGATGAAGCTCGGCGAGGCCATGTACAAGGCCCAGCAGGGTGAAGCCGAAGGCGGCGACGCCGCCTCCGGCGCCACGGACGAAAGCGTCGTCGACGCCGAGTTCGAAGAAGTGGACGACGACAAGAAGTCGGCGTGACAATGCGTCCCATCGCGAGGGCGCGCGGATTTCGGCATATCCCCAATCCGGGGAGCGTCGCCGCCGCCTTCGCGAACGCACGCAAGGATCCGTCCCGCTTCGCCGCCACCCCAAGGGGCCTGGGCTTGAAGCGGGACGGGACTCTTCCCACCTCCCAACCTTGACGCTCAGGTAAGCCGAAAGCCGCCATGCGCGATTATTACGACATCCTGGCCGTGTCCCGGGGCTGCGACGACGCGGCCCTGAAGGCGGCCTTCCGCAAGCAGGCGATGGAACACCATCCCGACCGCAACGGCGGCTGCGAGGACGCCTCTTCGCGGTTCAAGGAAATCAACGAGGCCTATTCGGTCCTCTCCGATCCCCAGAAGCGCGCCGCCTACGACCGCTTCGGCCATGCCGGCGTCAACGGCATGAACGGCGGCGGCGGCGGCCAGGGCTTCCACGACGTCAACGACATCTTCAGCGAAGTGTTCGGCGACGCCTTCGGCGAAATGTTCGGCGGCCGCGGCCGCCAGCGCAGCAACGGCCCGGCCCGCGGCGCCGACCTGCGCTACGACCTGGAGATCACCCTCGAGCAGGCCTATGCCGGCGTCGAGAAGGAGATCAAGGTCCCCTCCACGATCACCTGCGAAACCTGCGAGGGCAGCGGCGCCAAGCCCGGCACCAGCCCGACCGTCTGCGGCAGCTGCGGCGGCGCCGGCCGGGTGCGCGCCACCCAGGGCTTCTTCTCGATCGAGCGCGCCTGCCCCCGCTGCGGTGGTTCGGGCAAGATGATCATGGACCCGTGCAAGAGCTGTCACGGGGCCGGCCAGGTGCGCAAGGAGCGCGTCCTGTCGGTCCGCGTCCCGGCCGGGGTCGACGACGGCGCCCGCATCCGCCTGGCGGGCGAGGGCGACGCCGGCCAGCGCGGCGGCCCGCGCGGCGACCTCTACATCTTCCTGTCGGTGGCCCCGCACGAACTGTTCGAGCGCGATGGCCTGGACCTGCTCTGCACCGTGCCGGTGCCGATGGCCACGGCCGTGCTCGGCGGCGACATCGAGGCCCCCTGCCTGACCGGCGGCGAGAAGTGCGACGGCCAGTGCAAGATGACGGTCAAGGTCCCCGAGGGCGTCCAGACCGGCAAGACCGTGCGCCTCAAGGGCCGCGGCATGCCCTCCCTGCGCTCGCGCGAGCGCGGCGACCTGGTCGTCGAGCTGTTCGTCGAGACTCCGACCCAGCTGTCGGCGCGCCAGCGCGAACTGATGCGCGAGTTCGCCGACCTGACCGGCGAATCGCAGCATCCCAAGTCCGCCAACTTCGTCGGCAAGGCCAAGCGCTTCTGGTCGAACGTCACCGGCAGCTAGCGGCCACGCAAAAAGCCGCCGGGGACTGACCCGGGCCTCAAAAGGGTCTAGATACGCATCCCTTGTTGACGTGATTGGCGCGGCCGGACGGGTTCCTGCGCCTCATAGTGTCCGGAGCCGTCCATGCCGCGCGCCTTCTCCTGCCTTCGTCCGCTGCTGCTGTCGCTGGCCCTGCTGACCGGCGGCGGCCTGATCGCCGCCTCGGTCGCCGAGCCGGCCTTCGCCCAGCGCGCCTGGCGCACCCACAAGGACAGCAAGTACGGCTACCGCGTCGAGTTCCCAGGCGTGCCCAGCGTCAGCCAGGAAACCAGCCCGCAGGGCGCGATCATCGATGTCGCCGCCCTCGAGGCCGGCACCACCGGCAAATTCATGGTCGTCTCGACCACCGGCGTCGAGGGCGACGCCCGGCAGGCGATCGAGAACGGCTCGGCCGCCATCCTCGATTCCAGCAAGGGCGTCGTGGTCAGCAAGGCCGACTTGACCGTCGACGGCGCCCCGGCCCGGGACCTGACCCTGCAGCTGAAGGACAAGGGCATCGCCATGCGCATCCGCCTGGTCGTGCAGGGCGACAAGTTCTTCCAGGTCATGGCCGTCGGCTTCATCGACACGCCGCTGGACGGGACCGAGCGGTTCATCGACAGCTTCCGGCTGGTCACCGCCCCGCCCCCCGCCGCCCCGACCGCGCCGGGGACCATGGCGCCGGTGGCGGACT
>SDZP01000353.1 GCA_004144935.1 Caulobacteraceae bacterium
TCCTGGGCGATCAGGGCGGAGCCCACGACCTTGCCGTTTTCGACGATCAGCGAGCCGTTGGCCTGGGCGGGCAGGGCGGCCTGGGCGATGCCGGTGACGGCGAGCGGGTAGGCGAGGCCGAGGACGCCGGTAAACAGGGCCATGGAGACGAGGGCGGGGCGGAGTTGGGAAAGCATGCTGCTTGTCCTTTTAGGGGTTGGGCTCGGGACTCCCTTCTCCCTCTTGGGGGACGGATGAGGGGTCGCGACGGACTGTCGGTGTGTTGGTTGCGGGCAGGTCGGATGGGGCGGTGCGACCCTTCATCCGACCCCTTCGGGGCCACCTTCTCCCCCAAGGGGAGAAGGGAGCCGCGTGGCTGTTTTCTTGGTCTTCGTCATCACGCCCACCCCAACCCGGCCACGACCAGGTCGATCAGCTTGATGCCGATGAAGGGCGCGACCAGGCCGCCGAGGCCGTAGATCGACAGGTTGCGGCTGAGCAGCTTGCTGGCCCCGATGGCGCGGTATTTGACGCCGCGCAGGGCGAGCGGGATCAGGGCGACGATGACCAGGGCGTTGAAGATCACCGCCGAGAGGATGGCGCTCTGCGGGCTGTGCAGCTGCATGATGTTCATGCCCGACAGGGCCGGCAGGCTGGCCACGAACAGGGCCGGGATAATGGCGAAATACTTGGCCACGTCGTTGGCGATCGAGAAGGTGGTCAGGGCGCCGCGGGTGATCAACAGCTGCTTGCCGACCTCGACGATGTTGAGGACCTTGGTCGGGTCGCTGTCGAGGTCGACCATGTTGCCGGCTTCGCGGGCGGCCTGGGCGCCGGTCTGCATGGCCACACCGACATCGGCCTGAGCCAGGGCCGGGGCGTCGTTGGCCCCGTCGCCGCACATGGCGACCAGCCGGCCCTTGGCCTGTTCGGCGCGGATCATGCGCAGCTTGTCCTCGGGCGTTGCCTCGGCGAGGAAGTCGTCGACGCCGGCCTCGCTGGCGATGGCGGCGGCGGTGACCGGGTTGTCGCCGGTGATCATCACCGTGCGCACCCCCATGCGGCGCAGGTCGGCGAACCGCTCCTTGACCCCCGGCTTGACCACGTCCTTCAGGTGGATGACCCCGACCAGGGCGCCGTTCTCGCTGCACGCCAGGGGCGTGCCGCCCGAGCGGGCGATGCGGTCGACGGCCTGGCGGAAATCGGCCGGGGCGTCTTCGGGGCCTAGGTCGAGGGTCTTGAGGACGGCATCGACCGCACCCTTGCGCCAGCTCTGGCTGCCGGCGTCGAGGCCGGACTGGCGGGTGACGGCCGAGAAGGCGATGAAGGTGGCGGCGGCCGGCGTTTCGGCGGTGATGCCCTGCTCGCGGGCCAGCTCGACGATGGAGCGGCCCTCGGGCGTCTCGTCAGCCAGGGAGGCCATCATGGCGGCGCGCAGGGCGACCTCGGGGCGCACGCCGGGGGCGGGGACCACCTCGGTGGCCATGCGGTTGCCGAAGGTGATGGTGCCGGTCTTGTCGAGCAGCAGGGTGTCGATGTCGCCCGCCGCCTCGACGGCGCGGCCGCTGGTGGCCAGGACGTTGACCTTCAGCAGGCGGTCCATGCCGGCGATGCCCACGGCCGACAGCAGGCCGCCGATGGTGGTCGGAATGAGGGTGACGAACAGGGCCCCGAGGATCATCGGGTCCAGCTTGACGCCGCTGTAGGCGCCCAGGCCCACCAGGGTGACCACCGCCACCAGGAAGACCAGGGTCAGGCCGGCCAGCAGCACGGCCAGGGCCAGCTCGTTGGGCGTCTTGCGGCGGTCGGCGCCTTCGACCATGGCGATCATCCGGTCGAGGAAGGTCGAGCCCGCCTCGCTGGTGATGCGCACCTTCAGCCAGTCGGAGACGACGGTGGTGCCGCCGGTGACGGCGCTGCGGTCGCCGCCGCTTTCGCGGATCACCGGGGCGCTCTCTCCAGTGATGGCCGCTTCATTGACGGAGGCCACCCCCTCGATGATCTCGCCGTCGGAGGGGATGACGTCGCCGGCCTCGACCAGCACCACCTCGCCGACCCCCAGCTTGTGGGCCGGGGTAGGGATCCAGGTGCCGGTGGTCGGATCGACCAGCAGCTTCGCCTTGGTGGTCACGCGGGAGGCGCGCAGGGAATCGGCCGCCGCCTTGCCCCGGCCCTCGGCGACGCTCTCGGCCAGGTTGGCGAAGAGGACGGTGGCCCAGAGCCAGAGGGCGATCTGGATGGCGAAACCGGCCGGCTGGCCGGTGGCGACGGCGACCACGGCCGAGACGGAGGCCAGGGCGGCGACCACCTCGGTGGCGAGGATGACCGGGTTTCCGGTCAGCCTGCGCGGGTCGAGTTTGAGGAAGGCCGACTTCAGCGCGTCCAGAACGACGGCGCGGTTGAGGGTTGCGGAGCCGAGCGCGCGCTTGGCGCTCGGACCGTGGGCGAGGGTATCGGACATTTCAGGCGTCCTTGAAAATCTGGATCAACGGGCCGCCGCCAGCACCTGGAAGTGCTCGACGATCGGGCCAAGGGCGAGAGCCGGGAAGAACTGCAGGCCGCCGAGGATCAGGATGATCCCGATCAGCAGGCCGGTGAACATCGGCCCGGCGGAAGACAGGGTGCCGGCGGTGGGGGCGAGCTTGGGCTTGGCGGCGATGGAGCCGGCGATGGCCAGCACCGGCACGATGTAGGCGAAGCGGCCGAGCAGCATGGCGATGCCCAGCGTGCTGTTCCACCAGGGGGCGTTGGCGGTCAGGCCGGCGAAGGCCGAGCCGTTGTTCCCCGCCGCCGAGCTGTAGGCGTAGAGCATCTCGGTCAGGCCGTGCGGACCGCTGTTGAGCAGGCCCTTGAGGGCCACCGGCAGAACCGCCGCCACGGCCGTGAAGCCGAGGATGGTGATCGGCAGGATCAGCACCGCCAGCATGGCGAGCTTGATCTCGCGGGCCTCGACCTTCTTGCCCAGGTATTCGGGCGTGCGGCCGACCATCAGCCCGGCGACGAACACCGCCAGCAGGGCCATGACCACTATCCCATAGAGGCCCGAGCCGACGCCGCCGGGCAGGATCTCGCCCAGCTGGATCATGAACAGGGCGATGCCGCCGCCCAGCGGCGTGAAGCTGCCGTGCATGCCGTTGACCGCCCCGTCGCTGGCGCCGGTGGTGGCGGCCGCGAACATCGCGGTGGAAGCGGCGCCGAAGCGGACCTCCTTGCCCTCCATCGAGGGGCCTTGCGCCACCTGCGCCGCCTGCATGGCCGGCTGCGGGGTGAGGCTCTCGGCGGCGTAGATGCCGCCCGCGGCGGCGGCGACCAGGATGACCATGACGGCGGCCAGGGCGCGGGCTTCCCTGGTGGCGATGACCAAGCGGCCGAAGGCGAACACCGCCGCCAGGCTGAGCACATTCATCGCGACGATCTGGATCAGGTTGGTCCAGGCGTTGGGGTTCTCGAACGGGTGGGCCGAGTTGGCGTTGAAGACCCCGCCGCCGTTGGTGCCCAACTGCTTGATAATCTCCTGGCTGGCGACCGGGAACAGGGCGAGGGTCTGTTGCGCGCCTTCGAGGGTGGTGACCGGCGCGCCGGCGGCCAGCGACTGCGGCACGCCGAGGGCGACGAGGACCAGGGCGCCGACCAGGCTGGCCGGCAGCAGCAGGTAGAGGACGATCCGCACGAGAT
>SDZP01000354.1 GCA_004144935.1 Caulobacteraceae bacterium
GGTCAGGGTGGCCTCGAAGAGCTGGGGGCCAAGTTGGCGGGTCTCCAGGGTGGCGACGGGGCGCTCGTAGGTCAGGCGCTGGTAGGTCTGGACGTCGAGGCCGGCCAGGGCGACGACCGCGCCGACCGCCAGCAGGCCGCCGCCGAATGCCGTGCCGAACAGGCCGCCGACCAGCCGTCCGCCAAAGACGCCCCCGAGACCGCGCAACAGGACGATGGCGCCCAGCAGCGCCGACGCGGCCGGCAATATCCACCACCACCAGACCATGGCTCGAACTCCCTTGCCCCCGGACGGGACGCCCGAAGGGTTAATATGATCACGGGTCTGCAACGGGCGCCAGCGGCGAAGGCTCCACGGACAAGTGGGGCGCCGCATTGCCTTCCTTCTCCCCTTGGGGGAGAAGGTGTCGGCGAAGCCGACGGATGAGGGGTCGCACCGGCCGCGACGGTGAGCGTGATCGGGCAATCGCGGCGGAGCGAGTCATCGACCCCTCATCCGACCCGCTTCGCGGGCCACCTTCTCCCCCGAGGGGAGAAGGATTTGGAATGACACATGCGTTTCGACGACCGCTTCCTGGAAGAGATCAAGTCACGCGTCCGCCTGTCGGACGTGATCGGCAAGACCGTGAAGCTGAAGCGCCAGGGCCGCGAGTTCGTCGGCCTGTCGCCGTTCACCAAGGAGCGGTCGCCGAGCTTTTTCGTAAACGATGACAAGGGCTTCTACCACGACTTCAGCTCCGGCAAGCACGGCGACCTGATCAGTTTCTTCCAGGAAACCGAACGCCTGAGCTTTATGGAGGCGGTCGAGCGGCTGGCGTCCGAGGCCGGGGTGCCGCTGCCGGCGCCCGACCCTCAGGCGGCCGAGCAGGAGAAGAAGCGCCAGGGGCTGACCGACTGGCTGGACCTGGCCGCCGCCTGGTTCGAGGGCGAGCTGCGCCGGCCGTCGGGACGCGAGGCGCGGGCCTATCTGGAGCGCCGGGGCCTGCCGGACACCGAATGGAAGCGGTTCGGCCTGGGGTTCGCGCCGGAGAGCCGCACGGCGCTGAAGGACTATCTGATCGCCAAGGGCGCCAAGCCGGGCGAGCTCGTCGACGCGGGGCTGCTGATCGCGCCGGAAGACGGCGGGGCGCCCTACGACCGGTTCCGCAACCGGATCATCTTCCCCATCGCCGACGCCCGCGGCCGGGTGGTGTCGTTCGGCGGCCGGGCGCTGGATCCCAACGCCCGCGCCAAGTACCTGAACGGGCCGGAGACCGGCCTCTTCCACAAGGGGCGGCTGCTGTACGGCCTGCCCGAGGCCCGCAAGCTGATGCACAGCGGCGGCGCTGATGCGCCGCTGGTGGTTGTCGAGGGCTACATGGACGCCATCGCCTGCCAGCGGGCGGGGATCGCGGCGGTGGCCCCGCTGGGCACGGCCCTGACCGAGGACCAGATGGAGGTGCTGTGGCGCCTGCATCCGGAGCCGACCCTGAGCTTCGACGGCGACGCAGCGGGGCGGCGGGCGGCCAACAGCGCCATCGACCGGGCCTTGCCGCTGATCAAGCCGGGCAAGAGCTTCCGGTTCGCCATCGTGGTCGGCGGCAAGGACCCCGACGACGTGCTGCGCGAGCAGGGGCCGGCGGCGCTGAAGGCGCAGCTGACCGACACGACCCCGTTCGTGGAGCAGCTGTTCCACCGCGAGCGGGACCTGGAGCCGCTGGACACGCCCGAGCGGCGGGCGGGGCTGAAGGTTCGCCTGCGCAAGCTGGCGGCGACGATCGCCGACGGCGACCTGGCGCAGGCCTACCGCGAGGATCTGCTGGGCCGCTACGAGCAGCTCATGCCGTCCGGGCCGCAGCGGTTCGAGGTCGGGGCGGCGGCGCGGGTGATGGCGCGGCAGCGCTGGGACGGCAAGAAGGGCAAGTTCGGCGGCGGGCCGATCGGGCCCAACGCCGAGACCACCGAACAGGTCCGCCGCATGCGCAACCAGCCCCGGCCGCTATCGGCGGCCCTGGCCTATGCGGCGCTGCAGGACCCGCATGTGCTGGACGACAAGGTCGAGCAGCTGAGTCAGCGGGGGTTCCTGGACGACCGCCTGAGCGCCCTGGCCGACGAGCTGGTCGAGTTCCGGTTCGAGAGCGACGCGGTTGACGCGGTGTCGGTGCGACGCCGGCTGGAGGCGCGGGGCTTCGGCGAGGACATCTTCAGGCAGCTGGCCCATACCGCCAAGGCGGCCGGGGCGGCTTTCCTGACGGCCGACATGGACCCCGTGACGGCGCGACGGCTGTGGTCGCTGGCCTTCGACCTGCTGGTCAAGCTGGAGACGCTGGAGCGGGCGGTCGAGGGGGCCAAGCAGGACCTGGAGCGGGATAACGACTCCTCGACCCTGATGCGGTTGAAAACCGAGCGGGACCTGCTGAAGCGGCTGGTCGACAGCGGCGGCTGGAGTGATGAGGCCGAGGCCGCGCCCTGGCTGAACTAAGGCCCTTACCCGCCCGCCGCCAGGCGACGGGCTCCTTCCTCTTGCTCCGGCGGAGCGGTCTCCGAGGTCCGGCTCCCCGAGAGGATGTCGGCTTCCAGAATCTGCAGCATCAGTTCCGGATCGGTCCGCAGGGACGGCGGCTCGCCGAACCGCGCTTTCCATCGACGTTCGATCGTGGCGATCTGGCGATCTTTGCGAGACATAGGAGAACTCCTGACGCGGTACAGGGTCTCCAAACGACGTCAGGCTACAACGGTTGCCACAAAACTGTGAAATATCAGCATGTTAACTATGTCGGCGCTGCCGCCGGCGGGGTTTCCGTCCCGCCGGCGAGCGCTTCGACGATCAGTCGAAGACGATGACCGAGCGGGCCAGTTCACCACGCTTGAGTTCGTCGAAGGCCTCGTTGACTTGGTCGAGGCGAATGCGACGGCTGATCATCTGGTCAAGCTTCAGCTTGCCGGCCATGTAGAAGTCGACGAATCGGGGCATGTCGACCGGGAAGCGGTTGGAGCCCATCAGGCTGCCCTGAATGCGCTTTTCGGCCAGGAAATCGGCCCCGTGCAGTTCGATGTTCACCCCGACCGGGATCATGCCGATGACGTTGGCGGTGCCGCCGCGGGCCAGCATCTTGAAGGCCTGTTCCGTGGTCGACTTCAGGCCGATGGCCTCGAAGCTGTGCTGCACGCCGCCGCCGGTCATTTCCAGCACCTGGGCGACGGAATCGCCCTGGCTAGCGTCGATCACGTCGGTGGCCCCGAACTCCTTGGCCAGGTTCAGCTTGGAGCCCTGCATGTCGATGGCGATGATGCGGCCGGCGCCGGCGATGGCCGCGCCGTTGACCGCCGCCAGGCCGACGCCGCCGCAGCCGATGACGGCCACGGTCTCGCCGGGACGCACGCTCGAGGTGTGGATCGCCGCGCCGACGCCGGTCATCACCGAGCAGCCGATCAAGGCGGCGCGGTCGAGCGGCATGTCCTTGCGGATCGCGACGCAGGCATGCTCGTGGATCAGCATCTGTTCGGCGAAGGACGACAGGTTGAGGAATTGGGGCAGGCCAGCGCCGTTCTGCATCAGGCGCGGCTCATCCTTGGCGTCGCGCTTGGTGTCGGGCGACACGCAGAGCGACAGGTGGCCGGTCAGGCAGGATTCGCAATGGCCGCAATAGGCCGAGAGACAGGTGA
>SDZP01000355.1 GCA_004144935.1 Caulobacteraceae bacterium
CTTCGAACTCTCCGGTGTCGATCTCGACCTGGCCGTGGCCGGCGTCGGCGCGATGCCGCTGCCGCCGTACATCGCCGCCAAGCGTCCCGAGGACGAGCAGGACCGCACCGACTACCAGACCGTCTACGCCCGCGAGGACGGCTCGGTCGCCGCCCCCACCGCCGGCCTGCACTTCACCCCGGACCTGCTGGCCGCCATCGCCGCCCGCGGCGTCTCCAGCCACTTCGTCACCCTGCACGTCGGGGCCGGCACCTTCCTGCCGGTGAAGACCGAGGTGGTGGCCGAGCACCGCATGCATCCGGAATTCGGCGTGGTGAGCCCGGAGGTCGCCGCCGCCCTCAACGCCGTCCGCGCCGCCGGCGGCCGCATCGTCTGCGTCGGCACCACCAGCCTGCGCCTGCTGGAAAGCGCCGCGAGCGAGGACGGCGTTCTGCATCCCTTCGCCGACGAGACGGCCATCTTCATCACCCCCGGCTACCGCTTCCGCGCCGCCGACGTGCTGATGACCAACTTCCACCTGCCCAGATCGACCCTGTTCATGCTGGTCAGCGCCTTCGCCGGCCAGGCGACGATGAAGGCCGCCTACGCCCACGCGGTCGACACGGGCTACCGCTTCTATTCCTACGGCGACTCATCCCTGCTAATGCGCGCCGCCTGATGACCTTCCCCTTCGAGATCAGCGCCACCGACGGCGCGGCCCGCACCGGCGCGCTGAAGACCCCGCGCGGCGACATCCGCACCCCCGCCTTCATGCCGGTCGGCACCGCCGCCACCGTCAAGGCGCTGACCGTCGACCAGGTCAAGGAGAGCGGCGCCGACATCATCCTGGGCAACACCTACCACCTGATGCTGCGGCCGACGGCCGAGCGGGTGCAACGGCTGGGCGGCCTGCACAGGTTCATGCGCTGGGACAAACCGATCCTCACCGACAGCGGCGGCTTCCAGGTGATGAGCCTGTCGAACATCGCCAAGGTGAAGGAGGACGCCGTCACCTTCGCCAGCCACATCGACGGCTCCAAACACGTCCTGTCGCCGGAACGCTCGATCGAGATCCAGGCCGACTTGCTGGGTTCGGACATCGTCATGCAGCTGGACGAATGCGTCAGCTGGCCGGCCGAGCGCGACCGGGCGGAGGCTGCCATGCAGCTTTCCGCCCGCTGGGGCCAGCGCAGCAAGGCCGCGTTCGGAACACGGGACACTCAGGCGCTGTTCGGCATCCAGCAGGGCTCGACCTTCGAGGCCCTGCGCCGCGAATCCTCCGAGCGCCTGATCGAGACCGGCTTCGACGGCTACGCCATCGGCGGCCTGGCGGTCGGCGAGGGCCATGCCGCCATGTGCGACGTGCTGGACTATGCGCCGGGCCTGCTGCCCGCCGACCGGCCGCGCTACCTGATGGGGGTGGGCAAGCCGATCGACATCGTCGAGGCGGTGGCGCGCGGGGTGGACATGTTCGACTGCGTCCTGCCCACCCGCTCGGGCCGCCATGGCCAGGCCTGGACCTGGGACGGACCGATCAACCTCAAGAACGCCCGCTTCGCAGAGGACGACAACCCCATCGATCCGGACATCGCCGGGCCGGCCGGCACGTCCTACTCCCGCGCCTACCTGCACCACCTGGTCAAGGCCGACGAGATCCTCGGCCAGGTCCTGCTCAGCTGGCACAACATCGCCTTCTTCCAGACCCTGACGGCGGCGCTCCGCAGCGCCATCGCCGAAGGCCGGCTGGAGCAGTTCCGCCGCGAGTTCGCGGCGCGGCAGAGCAAGCCTACTTCCTGACCGGATACTTCGGCGTCGAGGGATCCCGCAGCTTGATCGGCGGACCGGTGTAGGGCGTCGGCGCGGCGGGCGGCTTGCAGCCCTTGGCCAGGCCGATCCCCTTAAGGTAGCCCCGCCGGATGCCGCCGGCGGTAATCGCCGAGCGCACCAGCTTGTCGTGCCGCTCGGCGCCGGTCAGCTTCCGCACCCAGCCCCGGTAGGGGATGATGTCCTGCGCCGCCCCCACGATCTCGCGCATGGCCTCGTCGGTGACGAACTCGCGGCTGTCGGCGATCAGCCCGCGGTCGGCCTTGGTCGGCTTGGGCTGGTCCATATCCGGACCGAGCGCCTCGTTTAGCGGCGCCAGCACCGCCTCGATCTCCTTGCAGCTCATCGGATAGGGCCTGGCGTAGGGATCGGCCAACGAGTCCAGCAGCACCTGCGGAATCTTGGTGCGCAGCAGATTGATGTCGCGCAACGGCGATGAGGCGGCGCCCACCAGGCTGCCCTTGTTCACCTGGTCGGTCGTTCGCACCCGTCCGGGAGCCGGCGCGGGAGCGGTGGCGCAGGCGGCCAGCAGGGCGATAAGGGGAAGGGTGAGGAGAGCGCGCATGGCGGCGATTCATATCCTTCAGAAACCGTCCCGCAAGCGCTTGCTCCGCCGGACGGGCGCCACTATGGTCCGCGCCGCTTCTGACCCCTCAGGTCTTCAAGCGGGCCGGTAGCTCAGTGGTAGAGCATTCGACTTTTAATCGAATGGTCGTGGGTTCGACCCCCACCCGGCCTACCATCCTGCTTCGCTCATGCGCATGGCGCATCAGCTTCGCAGGACAACTCCTCCTCTCACACGCGCTTGAGAAGCAGGATGCCCTTTGACGCCTCCGCGATGGGGGGCTCCTAGTGGGCGACATCCGCCGCGGCCGCGCCCAGCAGGGCCGCGTACGGATGCAGGATCGCCTTGGTGGGAATGGCCGCGCAGTAGTCGCGGAAGCGGCCCTTGTCCTCGAAGCCTTCCCGGAAGTCGCCGGCCCGCAACTGGTCCAGGATCTTGCCGGCGATGCCGCCGCCCAGGTAGACGCCGCCCAGGGCGCCGAAGGCCAGGGCGAAGTCGCCGGCCGCCGCGCCGTAGATGCGGCAGAAGCGCTTGAGCGTCTGCGTCGCCAGGGCGTCGCCCTGCTCGGCCCGCGCCTCGATGTCCTCCGGCTTGAGGTCCTCGGCGGTCTGGCCGCCGATCTGCGCCAGGGCGCCGTACAGATTGACCAGTCCGGGACCCGACAGGATGCGCTCCAGCGACACCCGGCCGAAGCGCGCGGTGAGAATCTTCAGCACCTCGATCTCGGTGCCGTCCGTGGGGGCGAAGGCGATGTGGCCGCCTTCGGTGACGGCGGCGGCGTCACCGCGGGCGTCGCGCACCAGGGCCCCGACGCCAAGGCCGGTGCCGGCCCCGACGATCGCCACCGTGCCCTTGGGGTGCGTGGCCCTGACGTCGCCGATATCGGCCAGGTCCTTTGCCCGCAGCCGCTTCACCGACAGCACCAGCGCCTCATAGTCGTTGAGCAGCCGGGCGGCGGCGAAGCCGTGGTCGATCAGCGAGGCCTCCGACATGTCCCACCTGGCGTTGGTCAGTTCGGCCTTGCCGTCGATGACCGGGCCCGCAACGGCGATGACCGCCTCGGTCGGCCGTCCGTCGGCGCCCTCCAGGTAGTGGTCGATGGCGTCTTCCAGGGTGGCGTGATCGGCGACCTTGAACGCCTCGGGATCGACGACCTCGGCGTCCGGGTCGGATGGATCGACCAGGGCGAAGCGGCAGTTGGTGCCGCCGACGTCACCGACAAGGCGCAGGGTCATGGGGCGAAGTCCTCCGTGGGCGGGCCGGGTTCGAGGGC
>SDZP01000356.1 GCA_004144935.1 Caulobacteraceae bacterium
GAGCTGCACAATGTCGAGGGCAAGGCCGGCGACTACGCGGTCGAGACCAGCGCCACCAACGGCATCGTCATGCAATTCAAGAAGGTGGTGCGGCTGGTGCTGGGCCAACGGATCGCCGAGAAGATTCCCTTCCTGGCGCCGGACCGCATCGGCATTGGCCAGGTGTCGTTCAAGGTGGCGGGGCCGGACTTCAGCACCGCCAAGACCTATCCGATCCAGAGCCGGCTGGGCTGGGGCGCGGTCACCCGCGCCACCACCGAGCAGCAGGCGGCCGGCGCCAGCTGGACGCCGGACGCGGCCCTGCTGAGCGGCATGGCGGCCGGGGATGTGACGCTGCAGGTCAGCTACTCGCCGTTCAAGGGCTTCGACCCGGCGGCGATCGCGGCGGCCCTGTCGCGCTATCCCTACGGCTGCACCGAACAGACGGTGTCGGTGGCCTATCCGCTGCTCTACGCGCGGCAGGTGGCCCCCGATCCGAAGGACCGCAAGTCGAGCGCGGCCCTGAACGAGGCGGTCGGCAAGCTGCTGGATCGCCAGACGCTGGACGGGGCCTTCGGGCTCTGGCGGGTGGGCGACGGCGAGGCGGACGCCTGGCTGGGCGCCTACGCCACCGACTTCCTGGTGGAAGCCAGGCTGCGCGGCGCGCCGGTGCCGGACAGCGCGCTCGAGCGGGCGATGTCGGCCATGCGGGCGATCAGCCGGCCGGACGGCTGGGTCTCGGTGGGCTATCGCACCGAGTATCCGGCCTGGTGGGGCCGCAATGAAGCGGAGTCCAAGCTGGCCACCGAGCGCATGCGGTCCAGGGCTTCGGCCTACGCCCTCTATGTGCTGGCCAAGGCCGGCAAGGGCGACCTGGCGCGGCTGCGCTGGTGGCACGATGTGCAGATGAAGAAGGACGACAACCCGGTGGCGCGGGCGCAGGTGGCGGCGGGCCTGGCCCTGATGGGCGACAAGGCCCGGGCGCGGTCGGCGCTGAAAGGGGCGGTGGCCAAGCTGGGCTACCGCGACGAGCAGGACTGGTACCAGAGCCCCCTGCGCGACATCGCCGCCGTCATCGCCTACGGCTACGAGGCCGGCGAGCCTGGCCTGGTGCGGCCGCTGGTCGACCGGCTGGACGGGGTGGTGCGCGATCCCGATTCCCTGAACACCCAGGAGCAGGCCCGCCTGCTGCAGGCCGCCGCGGCGATGATGAAGGCCAGCGGGCCGATCAGCATCGAGGCGGTCGGGGTGACGGCGCTCGAGCCGGCCGGCGGGGTTCCCCGCTGGGCGGTCGGCAAGCTGGCCGAGGCCCGGTTCACCAACAAGGGCGGCGCGCTGTGGCGGACGGTGACGGTGCGCGGCACGCCGCTGGTGGCGCCGGGACCGGGCGCCAGCGGGGTCAGCGTCGACAAGCGGCTGTTCACCATGCAGGGCGGCGGTGTCGACCTGGCCGGGGTCACGCAAGGGGACAGGATCATCGTGCTGCTGGCCGGCCGCTCGAGCCAGGGGCGCACCATCGCCCTGGTGGTCGACGATCCGCTGCCGGCCGGGTTCGAGATCGAGACCGTGCTGTCGCCGGAAGACGCCAAGGAGGGGCCGTTCAAGTTCCTCGGCGAGCTGACCGGGGCTGATGTGCAGGAGTCGCGCGACGACCGCTACATCGCGGCGCTGGACCTGGAGGGCAACAAGCCGTTCGCGCTGGCCTATGTGGCGCGGGCGGTGACCCCGGGCGACTTCTTCTTCCCCGGCCCGCAGGCGCAGGACATGTATCGTCCGGCGGTGGCGGGCCGCGGCGGGGCGAGCCGGGTGATGATCGTGGGGCGGTGAGTGTAACCGGCGTCAGAGGTTGGCCTCAGGACTCCCTTCTCCCCTTGGGGGAGAAGGTGGCCCGAAGGGTCGGATGAGGGGTCGATGACTCTCAAAGCGGCGTGGGCGCGATCAGCCGTTCCGGATGGGCCGGTGCGACCCCTCATCCGTCGGCTTCGCCGACACCTTCTCCCCCAAGGGGAGAAGGGACGTCCTGAGGCTGGTCGCTTCATTCCGTGGCTCGTCAAAGGCCTCATCGCCCTCGTCGCCGTCCAGACCGTCCTCATCACCCTCGACCTCGCCTTCCCGCCCGACATGGGCCGCGCGCAGCGCTCTTCCCCTGTCGCGCTCGACCGTAACGGCGCCTGGCTGCGGGCCCTGCCGGTCGAGAACGGACGCTGGCGGATTAGGGCGGATCTGGGCCGCACCGACAGGTCCTTCCAGCAGCGAGTGATCCGCATCGAGGACCAGCGGTTCTGGCTGCATCCCGGGGTCGATCCCATCTCCCTGGTCCGCGCCATCGGCAGCGCGGCGGTGCGCGGGCGGGTGACCAGCGGGGCCTCGACCCTGACCATGCAGACGGCCCGGCTGCTGGAGCCGCGGCCGCGCAATGTCGGCTCCAAGCTGGTCGAAATGGTCCGCGCGTTGCAGCTGGAGGCGCGGCTGAGCAAGCGGGAGATCCTCGCCCTCTACCTGACCCTCGCGCCCTATGGCGGCAACCTGGAAGGCGTGAGGGCCGCCAGCCTCAGCTATTTCGGCCATGAGCCCGAGAGCCTGACCAACGGCGAGCAAGCCCTGCTGATCGCCCTGCCCCAGGCGCCGGAGGGCCGCCGGCCCGACCGCCACGCCGACGCCGCCCGCCGGGCGCGGGACACGGTGCTCTACCGGATGATCCGCTCCGGCCTGATCAGCGAGGCCGCCGCCCATGAGGCGCAGACCGAGGCCCTGCCCCGCCGCAGCCCCTTCCCGGCCAACGCCTGGCACATCTCCGGCCAGCTGGCCCGGGCCGCGCCGCGGGAGACGGCCAGCGTGCTGTCGACCATCGACGCGGGGCTGCAGGCGCGGCTGGAGCCCCTGGCCGCCTCCTACGCGCGCAGCCAGGGGGCGGAGGCGACGGCGGCCATCCTGGTGGTCGAGATCGAGGGCCGGGCGGTGCGGGCGGTGGTCGGCTCGGCCGGGTTGGAGCGGCCGGGCGGCTGGATCGACATGACCCGGGCGGTGCGCTCGCCGGGCTCGGCCCTGAAGCCCTTTATCTACGCCATGGCCTTCGACGACGGCACGGCGGCGCCCGACACCCGCATCCAGGACGTGGCCACCCGCTTCAAGGACTATCAGCCGGAGAACTTCGACCGGGTGTTCCGGGGCGAGGTGACGGCGTCGGAAGCCCTGGCCCATTCGCTGAACGTGCCGGCGGTGGCGATGATGGAGAAGATCGGGCCGCGCAGCTTCCTGGGCCGGCTGGAGAATGTCGGGGTGGAG
This sequence comes from Caulobacteraceae bacterium, assembly GCA_004144935.1. GTDB lineage: Bacteria > Pseudomonadota > Alphaproteobacteria > Caulobacterales > Caulobacteraceae > Caulobacter. Next base: position 3,265 of record SDZP01000356.1, read on the forward strand.
CTGGTGCGGCCGGCCAACGGGCGGATGGACCCGGGCCTGGCCATCGCGCTCGGCGGCGAGGGCATCACCCTGCGGGACCTGGCGGTGCTGTACTGCGCGCTGGGCGACGAGGGATTGGCCAAGCCGCTGGCCTTCACCGAACAGGCGGCGCGGCGCAACGAACGCAGCGGCGGACGGCGGCTGGTCGGGGCCCGGGCGGCGAGCGACGTGCTGGACATCCTGCGCGACGCGCCGGGGCCCAAGGGGCGAATTCCCAGCGCCCTGACGCGTGGCGGGCCCGGCCTGGCCTTCAAGACCGGCACCTCCTACGGCTTCCGCGACGCCGTGGCGGCGGGGGTGGCCGGCGGCTATGTGATCA
>SDZP01000042.1 GCA_004144935.1 Caulobacteraceae bacterium
AGCGAGGGATCGGCCCGCAGCTTGTCGTATTCGGCCGGGTTCTGGCTGAGGGCCAGCAGGCCGCCGGTGATCGAGTTGCGCGTGGTGTCGTTGCCGCCGACGATCAGCAGGATGATGTTCCCGAGGTACTCCATCGGGTCCATGGTCCTCGTGTGCTCGCCATGGGCCAGCATCGAGATCAGGTCGTTGTGCGGCTCGGCGTTGACCCGCTCGTTCCACAGCCGGGTGAAGTAGTCGAGGCACTCGCGCAGCTCGGCCCGTCGCTGGTCCTCATCCTCGACGATGCCGTTGCCGGGGATGGCGGTGGCCACGTCCGACCAGCGGGTCAGCTTGCGGCGGTCCTCGAACGGGAAGTCGAACAGGGTGGCCAGCATCTGGGTGGTCAGCTCGATGCTGATGCGGTCCACCCAGTTGAATTCCTCGCCGATCGGCAGGCTGTCGAGCAGCCTGCCAGCCCGCTCGCGGATCACCGGCTCCAGCAGCATCAGGCTGGCCGGGCTGACCACCGGACTGACGGTCTTGCGCTGCACGTCATGCTTGGGCGGATCCATGGCGATGAACATCGGCAGGATGAAGTCGGGCTTGGGGTCGCGGATGGTGATGCCGCCCAGGTAGGCGTCGGAGCTGAAGGCCTGATGGTTGGTGTCGACGGCGACGATGTCATCGAATCTGGTGATCGACCAGTAGGCGCCCCATTCGCTGTCGGCGGTGTAGTGGACCGGATCCTCCTGCCGCAGCCGCTCGAACACCGGCCAGAAGCTGTCGTCCCGGAAACGGGCCGGATCGCCGGGGTTCAGCTGCTCCAGGGGGGTCGACCAGGCTTCGGCCCGCGCGGCCGCCTGCTTGTCGAACGATCCATCCGCCATGGCGGCCTCCCTTATCTTGTCATTGTTCACATAGGGCCACGGAAACGCTGGATTGTGAAGCGAGGGTTGCCGCAAGCGCCCACAGGGGCCATCTGTCGGGAGACGACAAGGACCGCCGCAATGTTCATCCAGACCGAAGCCACTCCCAACCCGGACGTGATGAAGTTCCTGCCCGGCCGCGAGGTCCTGGGGACCGGCAGCCGCGAGATCGCCAGCCCGGAGGAGGCCATCGTCTCCCCGCTGGCCACCTCGCTCTTCGCCCTGGGCGACGTGACGCGGGTGTTCCTCGGCCCCGACTTCCTGACCGTCACCCGCAACGACGAGATCGAATGGGCCCATCTGAAGGCGCCGATCCTGGCCGCCATCATGGACCACTACACCTCCGGCAAGCCGGTCCTGGTCAGCGGCGGCGCGGCGGCCGAGGAGGACACGGACGACACCGTCTACGACGAGGACACGCTGCAGATCGTCGCCGAGATCAAGGACCTGCTGGACACCCGCGTGCGTCCGGCCGTGGCCCAGGACGGCGGCGACATCGTCTTCAACCGCTTCGACGTCGAGAGCGGCACCGTCTACCTCCACATGCGCGGCGCCTGCTCGGGCTGCCCCTCCTCGGCCGCCACCCTGAAGGCCGGGGTCGAGAACATGCTGCGCCACTACGTGCCCGAAGTGATGCGGGTCGAGCAGACCCTCTAGGCATGCGGCTGGTTGGCGAGCGATAGCGCCCTGGGCTCAATCGCGGTCGGCAGCAACTTTGACGGCCGGGCCGGCGCCTGGGCGATCGCGGCCGAGAAGGCCCTGGCCGCCTGCTGGGGACCGGTGTCCGAACTTCCCTAGCTTGTGGCGCGTTCGAGTCGGATCACGGTATGTCACTGAAGCCGTTACCGATGGAGCCATCATGTCCTCGCCGTTGCCCGACGCCTGCCTCGATCAGATCTTCCGGGAGGCCCGCACGCGCAACGGCTGGCAGCCGGAACCCCTGGCCGAAACCCTGCTGCGGGCGGTCTACGACCTGGCCCGCATGGGCCCGACCAGCGCCAACTGCAGCCCGGCCCGCTTCGTCTTCGTGACCAGCGACGAGGGCCGCGAGACGCTCGCCTCCCTCGCCTCGGCCACCAACGGCGCCAAGATCCGCCAGGCGCCCTGCACGGTGATCATCGGCCACGATCTGGAATTCATGGACCGCATTCCCGAGCTGTTCCCGCACAACCCCGGGGCCAAGGACTGGTTTCCAAAGGGCTCGGAGCTGGCCGAACGCACCGCCTTTCGCAATGGCACGCTGCAGGGCGCCTACCTGATGCTGGCGGCGCGTTCGCTCGGCCTCGACTGCGGCCCGATGAGCGGATTCAGCAACGACAAGGTCGACGCCGCCTTCTTCGCCGGCACGACGGTGAAGTCCAACTTCATCTGCTCGATCGGCCACGGAACCGACAAGGACCTGTTCCCGCGCGGCCCGCGCCTGAGCTTCGAGGACGCCTGCAGGATCGCCTAGCGCCGCCGCGCGGGACGCCGTACCCTGACTTCAAAATACCGCTCGGGGAGGGCGAACCGTGAAGCTGCTGGGCAAGATCCTGCTGGGCCTCGTCGCCCTGATCGTCGTTGTCGCCATCGTCGGATGGCTGGCCTTGAGGCGCGGCGAGATTCCCTGGGCGACGCTGGAGGCGAAATACGCCAACGCGGAGAGCCAGTGGGTCGACCTGCCGGGCGGCATCCGGGCCCACTATCGCGACCAGGGCAACCCCGACGGGCCAGTGCTGGTGCTGGTGCACGGCTTCGCCGCCAACCTCGAGACCTGGGAGCCCTGGGTCCAGCGGCTGGGCAAGGACTACCGGATCGTCAGCCTCGACCTGCCGGGCTTCGGCCTGACCCGGGCGCCGGACGGCTACCGCCTGACCCCCACCGCCTTCGACGACACCGTCCAGGGCATCGTCGATCACCTGAAGCTGACCCGCTTCATCCTGGCCGGCAATTCCATGGGCGGCGGCGTCGCCTGGCAGTACGCCCTGAAGCATCCCGAACACCTCGACGGCCTGGTGCTGGTCGACGCCGCCGGCTTCCCCGAGCCGTCGCAGAAGGGGTCGCCGATCGCTTTCAAGATCCTGCGCAACCCGGTCGGCCGCTTCCTGATCAAGGACCTCGACACCAGCAACGTCACCCGCCAGGGCCTGCGCTCGGCCTTCGAGCCGCAGCCGGACCTGGCCACCGACGCCATGGTCGCCCGCTATGTCGAGCTGAGCCGCGCCCCCGGCCACAAGGACATCATCCTGGGCATGATGGCCGACCCGGCCGGTCGCCGCTTCGCCGATCCCGCGCAGCTGGCGACGATCAAGGTTCCGACCCTGATCCTGCACGGCGACACCGACCGTCTGATCAGCGCCGAGGCCGGCCGCAAGTTCGCCGCCGCCATCCCCGGCTCGAAGCTGATCATCTACGAGAAGGTCGGCCACGTGCCGATGGAACAGATCCCCGACCGCTCGGCCGCCGACCTCGACGCCTGGATCAGGAGCCTGGCGGCCGCCAAGGCGCCCTGAGGGCGTCCTGGGCTATCCCGCGAAGGCCTTGGCGATGAAGCTGGTGGCGTCGCTCAGCATCTTCTTGTCGTTGTCCGTCGACCAGCGGGGGTGACCCTCGCCCTTGAACTCGATGAGCTGACAGGTCTTGCCGGCCTTCTTCAGGGCCTTTGCCATCTCGCGGGCCTGGGCGGGCCGGCAGATCTCGTCGTCGGTCCCGTGCAGCAGCAGCACCGGAACCTGGATCTCGGCCGCCCGCCGGCGCGGCGAGTCGGCGATCAGCTTGTCCTTCTGGGTTTTGGGGTCGCCCATGCTCTCTACCCAGTAGGCATAGGCCTCGGAGTTGGAGCCGTCGTCGTCCTTGGTCTCGTCGATGGACTGGAGCAGGTCGTAGACGCCGGCGATGCCGACCGCGCAGCGGTAGAGGTCCGGCTTGCGCACCACCCCCATGGTGGCGGCATAGCCGCCATAGCTGGCCCCCATGATCGCCAGGCGCTTCGGGTCGGCCAGGCCCGCCTTGACCACATGGTCGACCGCGTCCTCGACGTCTTCCTGCATGCGGTCGCCCCAGCGCCGGCGGCCAGCGTCCGCGAAGCTCTTGCCGTAGCCGCCCGAGCCCCGGAAGTTGGGCTGCAGCACCAGCCAACCCTGGGCGCACAGCGCCTGGACCCAGAGGTCGTACTCGACGTAGTCGCGCATTTCGGGCCCGCCGTGCGGCATGACCACCATCGGCCGGGGCCCGGCCTCGCCCGGCGGATGCGACAGGTAGGCGGTGATCTTCGTCCCGTCCCGGCAGGTCACCGCCAGGGTCTCCATCCGCGCCAGCCGGTCGGCGGTCAGATGCTCGTACTGGTCGCCCAGGACATCCAGGTGCTTGGTCTTCAGATTGTAATAGACGAACTGCCCCGGCTGCCGGGGACCCGAGACCTGAAACAAGGCGTGGGTGTGGTCCAGGCTGATGTCGTAGAGAACGACATTGCAGGCGTTGTCGTAGAACCTGTTGATGCCGCGGTGGTGGCCGCCCAGCTTGGGGTCCTCGAAGGTGTAGGCGATCCGGTCGCCGTGCCAGACGGTGGCGACCAGCCGGTCGGCCTCGTCGACGGACACGCCGGTCAGGTCGGCGCCGGCCTGGGCCTTGAAGACGCCGCCCATCTTCATGCTGCGGACGTCGAAGGTCTTGAGGGTGCGGAACTCCTCCCCGGCCCCCGGTGGGACACCAGGACCACGCCGGGCTCCGGCGCCGATCCGACCACGTCGAAGTCGGGCAGCTTCTTGAGCGTGTCGCGCCGGAACTTGTTGATCAGCTTCCAGTCGCGCTCACCCGGCGCGCGGCCATAGACGCTGAACACGGTCTGTCGATAGTTGGAGTCGTAGCGCAGGACCGGCACGCCGTTCTGGATATGCCAGAAGTCGGTGGCTCGCTCGCCCAGTTCGAACAGGGTCGCCTCGCCGGTCAGGACGTTGACCTTGTAGAGGGCGAAGCGGTTGGTCACGTAATCGAACCGCTGCATCAGGATGTGGTCGTCATCGTCGCCCAGCCGGTCGACGACATTGCCCAGGTCGAACACCCGCTTGATGGACTTGTCCTGGTTGCCGAACAGCACGACCGGATCGCCGCCGGCGGACCCGACCGACAGCACCCGCCGCACCGGCATCGGGTAGAACTCGCCGTCGAACGTCATGCCATAGCGGTTTCCCTCGGCGTCCCTCGTCATCCGGATCCAGATCAGCAGGCGATGGTCGTTGGCCCACTCCACCTGTTCGACGTTGAAGTCGCCGATCCGGACAAAGGCCGGCCTGGCATTCAGGTCGGCCGTGGATTGCAGCGCCACGAAGGCGTTGCGCTTGGTGATGGTGGGTTTTTCGCCCCTCGCCTTGGCCTTCGGGTTGGCGACCTCCTCCCGCAGCTCCCGCAGCTGCGCCACAAGAGTCCCGTTCGGCGACAGGGCGACGTCGCGCAGGCCGGCAGGCTTGCTGAGTTCGTCCAGGGTCGGCGGCTTGACGGTCGGAGTCCCCGCCGGCTCGGCGGCGCGGACGCCGGAAAGATCGATGGCCGGCAGGACAACGCCCAGCCCGGCAAGACCGGCCATCAGCCGGCGACGTGACAAACGCACTTGAAGCTACTCCCCCAACCCGGGGAATGGATGCGGCCAGTGGCGGCTCTCGTCAAGAGAGAGCGGCGCCGCGTCTACAGCATCGAAGGGATCACCCGGTCCGGCGGCCGGTGGCCGTCCATGAAGGTCTTGATGTTGACGATGACCTTCTCGCCCATGTCGATCCGCCCCTCGACCGTGGCCGAGCCCATGTGCGGCAGCAGCACGACGTTGGGCAGCTTGAGGAGCTTGGGATTGATCGCCGGCTCGTGCTCGTAGACGTCCAGGCCGGCCCCGGCGATGTCGCCGCGCGACAGCATGTTGGCCAGCGCCCCCTCGTCGATCACCTCGCCCCTCGCCGTGTTGACGACGATGGCGTGGGTCTGCAGCAGCTTCAGCCGGCGGGCCGACAGCAGGTGGTAGGTGGCCGGGGTATGGGGGCAATTGACCGAGATGACGTCCATCCGGGCCAGCATCTGGTCGAGGCTCTCCCAGTAGGTGGCCTCCAGCTCCTCGGCGACGCGGGGGCTGACGGGCTTGCGGTTGTGGTAGTGGATCGACAGGCCGAAGGCCTTGGCGCGGCGGGCCAGGGCCTGTCCGATGCGGCCCATGCCGATGATGCCCAGACGCTTGCCCCAGATGCGGCGGCCCAGCATCCAGGTCGGCGACCAGCCCTGGAAATCGCCCGACTGCACGACGTTGGCGCCTTCCACCACCCGGCGGCTGGCGGCCATGATCAGGCCCATGGTCAGGTCGGCGGTGTCCTCGGTCAGCACCCCCGGGGTGTTGGTGACGATGATGCCGCGCTGGTTGGCGGTGGCGACGTCGATGTTGTCGACCCCGGCCCCGAAGTTGGCGATCAGCTTCATCCGCTCGCCGGCCCGCGACAGCAGGCGGCTGTCCAGCCGGTCGGTGATGGTCGGCACCAGCACGTCGGCGCGGCCGAGCGCATCCAGCAGCTGCTCGCCGCTCATCGGCTTGTCATCGAGGTTCAGTTCGGTGTCGAACAGCTCCCGCATCCGGGTTTCCACCGGATCGGGCAGCTTGCGGGTGACGATGACTTTGAGACGTTTGGCGGCCATGACGCAGTCGATTGGAGCAAGGGGCTGCGCCCGGATGGGCGTTACCGCGACAGATAAAGCGCGCGGGCCCGGAGTGAAACCCCAATGCGTGCATGGGGGTGAAATGACTGAACTTTGCCCAGCGCCACATTCGAAGGGTTGGCCTCAGGACTTCCTTCTCCCCTTGCGGGAGAAGGCGCCCCGAAGGGGCGGATGAGGGGTCGATGACTGGACCAACCGCGACCGGGATGCTGGGCATGACACCGACCTGGGTCTGGTGTGACCCCTCATCCGCCGGCTGCGCCGACACCTTCTCCCGCAAGGGGAGAAGGAAAGCCCCGAGGCGAAATCACCGACGACCCGCGTGTTTCAACGAAGCCTTCACCATGTTGTAGACGTTTAGGGTCCGAAATCCCGTCGAGCCCACCCATGCGCGCCCTTCCCGTCTTCCTGCTCAGCGCCGCCCTTCTCGCCGGCTGCGGCTCGGCGGAGGCGACCAAGTGCAAGACGCGGTCGGGGTTTCCGGTGCCGCGCTTCGTCTCGCTGAAGTCCGGCGAGGTCAACGCCCGCAAGGGCCCGGGCGAGGACCACCGCATCCTCTGGGTCTGGCGGGTGCGCAACCTGCCGCTGATGGTGGTCGCCGAGAGCCGCGAGTGGCGCAAGGTTCGGGCCCCCAATGGCGACGAGGCCTGGGTCAAGGCCCAGATGGTCGACGGCGGCCGCTCGGTGATGCGCGTCCGGCCCGGCGACCTGCCCCTGCTCGACAGGCCGAAGGCGGACGGCAAGGTGGTCGCCTACCTGCGGTCGGGGGCGGTGGCCGCCCAGCTCAAGCACAGGGACGGCTGGAACCAGCTGCAGGCCGGCGGCGAAAAGGGCTGGGCCCCGGCCGGCGAGGTCTGGGGCGGCGGGCCGGAGCCCGACTGCAAGGGCGTCACGGTTCCGGCCGGCTGAGGCGGCCAGTTGAGGCGTGCGGAGCGGCGTGCTACCCCCCGGCCCCAAACCAAGGCTGCAAGGAACCGCCGCCCGACAGGCGGCATTGAAACTTCATGACCCAGGACCGCAAGTCTTCCTACGACTACGATGACCTCATCGCCTGCGGGCTGGGCGAGATGTTCGGCCCGGCCAACGCCCAGCTGCCGGCCCCGCCGATGCTGATGATGGACCGCATCAACCTGATCACCAACGAGGGCGGTCTGTACGGCAAGGGCGAGATCGTCGCCGAGCTGGATATCAATCCGGACCTCTGGTTCTTCAAATGCCACTTCATCGGCGACCCCGTCATGCCCGGCTGCCTGGGCCTCGACGCCATGTGGCAGCTGGTCGGCTTCTTCCTCGGCTGGTCGGGCGCCCCCGGCAAGGGCCGGGCGCTGGGCGTCGGCGAGGTGAAGTTCACCGGCCAGGTGACGCCCAACGTCAAGAAGGTGGTCTACCGCATCAACCTCAAGCGGGTGATCATGCGGAAACTGGTGATGGGCATCGGCGACGGGGTTCTGGAAGCCGACGGCAAGCCTATCTATGAGGCCAAGGACCTGCGCGTCGGTCTGTTCGACCCCGCGACGATGGTCTGACGCGTCCAAAAACAAAAACGTGCGTTTGTCGCGTCAGGGAACAGCTAAGGAGTCGCCATGCGGCGTGTCGTCGTCACCGGCATCGGCATCGTTTCGTCGATCGGAAACAATGCCAACGAAGTCCTCGCCTCGCTGCGGGAAGCCAAGAGCGGGGTGACCTTCGCGCCGGAGTATGCCGAGCTCGGCTTCCGCTGCCAGGTGCGGGCCATCCCCGACATCGAGTGGGAGTCTCTGGTCGATCGCCGCGCCGCCCGCTTCCTGTCGTCCGGCACCGCCTACGCCCACATCGCCATGGACCAGGCCATCGCCGATTCCGGCCTGGAGGAGTCCGAGGTCTCCCATGAGCGCACCGGCCTGATCGTCGGGGCCGGCGGCCCCTCCACCAAGGTCATCGTCGAGGCCGCCGCCACGACCCGCGAGAAGGGCCCCAAGCGCATCGGTCCGTTCGCGGTGCCCAAGGCCATGAGCAGCGGCCCCTCTGCCGTTCTGGCCACCTGGTTCAAGATTCGCGGCCTGAACTTCTCTATCAGCTCGGCCTGCGCCACCTCCACCCACTGCATCGGCTCGGCCTACGAGCAGATCGCCATGGGCAAGCAGGACATCATCTTCGCCGGCGGCACAGAAGAAGAGGACTGGACCCTGTCCAACCTGTTCGACGCCATGGGCGCCATGTCGTCGAAGTACAACGAAACCCCGACCAAGGCCTCCCGCGCCTACGACACCGGCCGCGACGGCTTCGTCATCGCCGGCGGGGCCGGCATGCTGGTGCTGGAAGAGTACGAGCGGGCCAAGGCGCGCGGCGCCAAGATCTACGGCGAGATCGTCGGCTACGCCGCCAACAGCGACGGCTTCGACATGGTCGCCCCGAGCGGCGAAGGCGCCGAGCGCTGCATGAAGCTCGCCATCGACAGCGCCGGCGGCCGCAAGATCGACTACCTGAACCCGCACGGCACCTCGACCCCGGTCGGCGACAGCAAGGAAATGGGCGCGGTGCGCAATGTCTTCGGCGCCGACAAGGCCCCGCTGATCAGCTCGACCAAGTCCCTGACCGGCCACAGCCTGGGCGCCGCCGGCGCGCAGGAGGCGATCTACTCGATCCTGATGCTGAACAACGACTTCGCCGCCGAAAGCGCCAATATCGAAAATCTCGACCCGGAGTTCGCCGACCTGCCGATCCTCACCAAACGGTCGGACAAGCCGCTGGACACGGTGATGAGCAACAGCTTCGGCTTCGGCGGCACCAATGGCTGCCTGATCATGAGCCGGGTGTAGCCACCGCCCTGAAGACAGTCCTCCCCCTGCTTACAGGGGAGGACGATCAGGGGCGCTCCCCCTCCGCTCAAGTTCGCGCTAGCCTCCGCCCATGCGCCTCGCCCCGGACCGCCGCACCCTGCTCCTCGGCCTCGGCGCCGCCGGCATCGCGCCGCGCGCTCTCGCGCGGACCGAGCGCTTCGTCGTCCCGCCGCTGGCGCCTCTGCGCCTGGACATGGGCCGCCTCACCAAAATCACCGTCTGCCTGCGCCCCTTCCGCGCCGCCGGCCCGCGCCTCGACGTCGAGCGGGTCGGCCGCAAGCGGGTCGTGCACAATTACGGCCACGGTGGCAGCGGCTGGTCCCTGGCCTGGGGCAGCGCCGAGATCGCCGCCGCCAGGGCGCTCGAGGGCGGCGTGAAAAACATCGCCGTCATCGGCTGTGGGGCGATCGGCCTGACCACGGCCCTGACCCTGCTGCGGGCCGGCGCCAGGGTGACCATCTACGCCAGCGACCGCACCCCCTACACCCGCTCGGCCCGGGCCACCGGGACCTGGTCGCCCGACAGCCGCATCGCCGACCACGACCGGATCGACGCCGCCTTCCCCGCTCTCTGGGACCGAATGGCCCGGACCTCCTACGCGGCCTGGCAGACCCTGCTCGGCCGGCCGGGCGAGCCGGTGTCCTGGAGCGACCGCTATGGCCTGGCCGATCCGATCGCCGACAGCCCGCCCATCGCCTTCCCGCGGCGACCCACGGACGTACCCGAGATTCGATTTTTCGGAGCCGCCCTGCCGGGTCTCTCCCCCCGGGGCCACGAGCTGGCGCCCGGCGAGCATCCCTTCCCGGTCACCCGCGCCCGGCTCAACACCTCGATGCAGTTCAACGTCGCCGAACTGGCCCATTTGCTGACCACCGACTTCCTGCTGGAGGGCGGCAAGATCGAAACCATGACCTTCAACACCCCGGGCGAGCTGCAGCGGCTGAAACAGCCGGTCATCGTCAACTGCACCGGCTACGGCGCCCGCGCCCTGTGGAAGGACGAGACCGTGGTCCCCGTGCGCGGCCAGATCAACTGGCTCGCCCCGCAGCCGGAGGTCCATTACGGCCTCTACTACCGGCATGTGAATGTGCTGCCCCGACCGGATGGCATCGTCGTGCAGTATGGCGGCGAGAGCGACATGTGGGGCTATGGCAGCGAGGACGAGGCGCCCGACCTCGCCGAGGCGCAGGCGGCGATCCGCACCGTCGCGCCGCTGTTCGAAGCGCCGAAACCCTAGCCTCCGGCGTTCAACCCCCTTAAACCCGCCTCAAGATTTCGAGGAGACGCCGCATGGCCGAAGAGTACAGCTTCCCCAAGGGTGACCTGATGGCCGGCAAGACCGGGCTGGTCATGGGGGTCGCCAACCACAATTCCATCGCCTACGGCATCGCCACCCAGCTGGCCGCCCAGGGCGCAAAGCTGGCCTTCGCCTATCTGCCGGACATGGAAAAGCGCGTCCGCCCGCTGGGCGAAGCCATCGGCGTCACCGACTTCATCCCTTGCGAGGTGACCGACGACGCCTCGATGGACGCCGCCTTCGCCGACCTTGAAGCGCGCTTCGGCGGCCTGGACTTCCTGGTCCACTCCATCGCCTTCGCCAACAAGGACGAGCTGAAGGGCAGCTTCGTCGAGAACACCACGCGGGAGGGCTTCCTGACCGCCATGAACGTCTCGGCCTTCAGCTTCGTCGACGCCGCCAATCGCGCCTCGAAGATGATGAAGCCCGGCGGCTCGATGATCACCATGACCTACCTGGGGTCGGAGCGGGTCATCCCCAACTACAACACCATGGGCGTCGCCAAGGCGGCCCTGGAGGCGGCCACCCGCTACATCGCCCGCGACCTCGGGCCCAAGGGCATCCGGGTCAACGCCATCTCGGCCGGGGCCATGCGCACCCTGTCGCTGGCCGGCATCAGCGGCGGCCGCGGCCTGCTCGGCCAGGGCCGGATGTTCAGCGCCCTGAAGGAAGACACCTCGATGGAAGGCGTGGCCGGCTGCGCCCTGTGGCTGCTGTCGGATCTCGGCCGCTCCACCACCGGCGAGGTCATTCACGTCGATGCCGGCTTCCACATGATCGGCCTGCCGGACGAATTCGCGAACCTGGCCGGCTAGACCGCATAGGCCCGCATGAAGACCCGCGCCGCCGCCTTGGCGATGCGGCCGATGTCGTCGTCGGTCAGGTCGGTCGCCAGGCGCAGCAGCACCTGCGTCTGGCGGTGGCCCAGCACCATGCCGCCGAAGAATTCCGCCGCCTGCATCGGGTCGTCGACCTTCATGCGTCCGGCCTCGTTTTCCATCTCCAGGTAGGCCGCCAGCTGCCTCCGGGACCGGACGGGACCGGTCTCGAACACTTCCCGCGCCATGTCCGGCAGCTCGGCGGCGCTCTGGATCGACAGCCGCATCACCGAATAGCCGCCATTGCTGATCACCTGCAGCAGGGAGGCGGCATAGGCGGCCAGGGTCTCTTCTGGATGCTCCTCGGCCCCGGGCAGGCGCAGCGGCGCGGTGATCGAATCGACCCGCCGCTCGACCAGCGCCCGCACCAGGTCCGGCTTGCCGCCATAGCGGTTGTAGATGGTCTGTTTCGACACCCCGGCCCGGCGGGCGATCTCCTCGATCGGGGCGGCCAGTCCGCGCTCGGCCAGCACCTCGGCGGCGGCGTCGAGGATGGCTTCGGTCTTGGCGAGGTCGATCTGTCCGGTGAGTCTGGGCATGTCAGTGCGCTTCCGCCGCCGCTTCGAGGGCGGCCGCCGTGGGAGGGGTTTTCGCGGGTCTGGCCAGCAGCGCCAGGCAGGCGGCCAGGCCGCCGGCGATGGCCAGGATGGTGAAGCCGTCGCCAAAGGCCAGGATCGAGGCCTGCTTGTTCAGCATGTACTGGAAGGCCTTGCGGGCCGCACCGTCGGGGTCGGCGACCCCCATGGTCGCCATCCGCTGGGTCAGGCCGGCGATCATCGCCTGGGCGTCGACCGAGGCGATGCTGACCTTCGAGCTCAGGGCGTTCATGTGGTTGGCGGTCTGGGTGGTCAGGGTGGTCGACAGAAAGGCCAGCACAATGGCCCCGGCCGTGTTGCGCGACAGGTTCATCAGCCCGGACGCGTCCTTGATCATGTGCGGCGGCAGGGTCGACATGGTCAGCTGGCTGGTGGCGATCATGGCGATCATCACCCCGCAGCCGCGGAAGGCCTGCAGGGAGGCGAATTCCCAGAAGCCCCAGTCGCCGGTGATGTCATGGCCCAGCCACATGCCCCAGGCGACCATCGAGAATCCGACGACCATCGGAATCCGGGCGTCCATGGTCCGCGCCACCCGCCCGACCACAGGCCCGGTGAGGAACATGCAGATGCCGGAGACCAGCATGGTGGTGCCGACCTCCGCCGCCGAGAACTGGCGGATGCGGCCGAGGTACAGCGGCATCAGGAAGGTGCCGCCATACAGGCTCATCCCCGAGACCGCCGTCATCATGATGCCGAGCGTGAAGTTGCGGTCCTTGAAGGCGCGCAGCTGCACGAGCGGCTGGTGATAGGCCAGGGTGCGCCAGATGAAGGTCCCGCCGCTGATCACCGCCACCACGGTCAGCCAGAGGATGGTCCCGTCGTTGAACCAGTCGTCCTTGGACCCCTCCTCGACCACGTACTGCATGGTCATCAGGAAGGTGGCCATGGCGATCAGGCCGAACCAGTCGAAGCCGGTGGCCAGCTTCGGATCGCCCTTGTCGAAGTTGGCGTAGCGGCCGACCAAGAACAGGCTTAGCAGCCCCGGCCCGACGTTGATGAAGAACAGCCAGCGCCAGCTCAGCCACTCGGTCAGGTGGCCGCCGAGGATTGGGCCGACGGTCGGGGCCAGGGTGACGATCATGCCGGTGGCGACATTGGCCATGATCCGCTTGTCGGGCGGGAAGGCGGTGAAGGCGGTGGCGAACACCGTCGGCACCATGGCCCCGCCGACGAAGCCCTGCAGGGCGCGGGCGACGATCATGAACTCGATGCTCGTCGACAGGCCGGCGATGACGCTCATCACCACGAAGCCGGCGCAGCTCATCATGAACACCAGCCGGGTGCCCCACAGGCGGCTGAGGTAGGCCGACAGCGGGATCATCACCACCTCGGGGATCAGGTAGGCGGTCTGGATCCAGCTGACCTGGTCGGCGCTGGCCCCCACCCCGGCCTGGATCTGCGGCAAGGAGGCCGCCACGATCTGGATGTCGAGAATGGCCATGAACTGGCCGATGGCCATGCCGCCGAAGCCGATCAGCAGCATGGTCCAGTTGACCTCGCCGGACGCCGTGGTCGGCGTCTGGGCGACGGTGGCGTCTCCCCCCTGAGCGGCCATCTAGTGTCCCCCGCCTCCGGCCGGCTTGGGCCCGCCCCGGGCCGGTCTGGCGAACAGGGCCAGCACCGCCACCCCGCCCAGGCCGACGGCGAGGGCGGCGAAGGCGTCGCCGAACGACAGCACAAGCGCCTTCTGGTGCAGCATCAGGCTGAAGCCCTTCATCCCGGCCCCCGTCGGATCGATCAGTCCCTTCTGGGCCATCATGGCGGTCAGGCCGCTGATCATCTCCTGGCTGGTGCTGTTGGCAATGCTGACCGTGCTGGCCAGGTCCGCATAGTGCACGGCCGACTGGTGAGTGAGCAGGGTCGAGAGCAGGGCAAGGCCCACCGCGCCGCCGACGTTGCGGGTCAGGTTCACGAGGCTGGAGGCCTCCTTCATCATCTCGTTGGGGATGGTGCTGACCGTCATCTGCTGGCAGGCGATCATGGCCACCATCACGCCGGAGGCCCGCACCGCCTGCATGGCGGCGAAATTCCAGAAACCCCAGTCGGCGGTCACCGTATGGGCCATGCCGGTGCCGAAGGCGGCGACCGCGAAGCCGCCGACCATGGCCACCCGGATGTCGAACCTGCCGATCAGCCGCCCGGCGATGGGGCCGCAGAGGAACATGGTCAGGCCGCTGATCAGCATGGTGGTGCCGACCTCGGCGGCGCTCAGCCGCTGGACCTGCGACAGGAACAGCGGCAGCACGAGGGTCCCGCCATATAGGCTGAGGCCCGAGACGAAGGTCATCACGATGCCGATGGAGAAGTTGCGGTCCCGGAAGGGCGCCAGGCTGACGATCGGCTGGCGATAGACCAGCTGGCGCCAGACGAAGGCGCCCATGGCGATGACCCCGGCCACGGTCAGCCAGAGGATCATGTCGTCCTGGAACCAGCCGTCCCTGGCGCCCTCCTCCAGCACGAACTGGATCGACAGCAGGCCGACGGCCATCAGCCCCACGCCCCACCAGTCGATGCCTTTGGCCAGGGCCGGGTTGCCGGTGTCGAACTTGGCGTAGCGGGTGACCAGGAACAGGGCCAGCAGCCCCGGCGGCACGTTGACGAAGAACAGCCAGCGCCAGCTCAGCCATTCGGTCAGGTGGCCGCCCAGGGTCGGACCGATGGTCGGAGCCAGGGTGACGATCAGCCCGACCACGACGTTGGCGGTGATCCGGCGTTCTGGCGGAAACACCGTGAAGGCGGTGGCGAACACCGGCGGGATCATCGCCCCGCCGGCGATGCCCTGCACCGCGCGCAGGGCGATCATCATCTCGATGTTGGTGGACAGGCCCGTGAGGATCGAGCTGCCGATGAACAGGATCACCGCCCCGATGAAGAACCGGCGGGTCGAGTACATGCGGCAGAGGTAGGCGGTCAGCGGCATGATCACCACCTCGGCCAGCAGGTAGATGGTCTGCACCCAGCTCATCTCGTCGGCGGTGGCGCCGACCCCGGCCTGGATCTGCGACAGCGAGGCGGCGACGATCTGGATGTCGAGGATGGCCATGAACTGGCCGATCACCATCCCGCCGAAGCCCAGGAAGATGGGCAGCCAGTTGATTTTCGCGGGGGCGGAGCCCTCGGCCGAGGGCAGGAAACCGCCGCCGAGGGCGGCGTCGGTCACGGCTTGGGCGCCTGTTCACCGCTGGCCACGCGGGCGGGGGCGACGCCGGACTCGGCGAAGGTCTGGCCTTCCTTGACCCGCACGTCGACCTTGACCTCCAGCGACAGCCCGGGCCGCAGGGCCCCGCTGACCGCCTGGCCCTTGTCGACAACGATCCGCACCGGCACCCGCTGGGCGATCTTGGTGAAGTTGCC
>SDZP01000357.1 GCA_004144935.1 Caulobacteraceae bacterium
GTCCCTCGGCCAGGGCCTCGATCAGGGCCTGGCGGTCGTCCTCGCCGCGCAGGGGCGGGTCGAGCTTGGCGAAGGTGCGGTAGTCGCCGATGTCCAGCTCGTTGAAGCTCAGGTGGTTGATCGAGACGCTGGCGTGGACCTTCACGCCGCGGTCCCTGGCGCGCCTGAGGGCGGCGAGACTGGCGGCGCAGGTGATCTGGTCGACCAGCAGGCGGGCGCCGGTCAATTCGGCCAGGGCGAGATCCCGCTCCAGCATGATGGTCTCGGCGGCGGCGGGGGCGGCCGGAATGCCCAGGCGCGCGGCGAAGTCGCCCTCCGTGGCCCCGGCCCCGGCCGTCAGCCAAGGGTCGGCCGGGCGGTGGGCGACCAGCATATCGAAGGCCTTGGCGTAGGCCAGGATGCGGCGGAAAACCCTTGAATCGACAATGGAATGGTCGGCGTCGGTGATGTAGACGCAGCCGGCGTCGCGCATCAGGCCGATCTCGGCCAGCTGCTGGCCCTTGAGCCCCTTGGTCGCCGCGCCGGCCGGGTAGACGTTGACTAGCTCGATATCGCGGGCCCGACGCAGGATGAAGTCGACCATCGAGGGATCGTCGATGGCCGGGTCGGTGTCGGGCTGCACCACCATCGAGGTGACCCCGCCGGCGGCGGCGGCCTGGGCGGCGGACTTTAGGGTTTCCTTGGGCTCGGCCCCGGGCTCGCCGGTCTTGACCCGCAGGTCGATCAGGCCGGGAGCCAGCATGGCGCCGGCGCAGTCGATGACGCGAACGTCGCCGGATAAGTCCTTGAATTCGCGGCCCTTGGCGACGTCGGCGATGACGCCTTCCGAGACGATCAGCGAGCCCGGTCCATCATAGCGGCTTTCCGGATCGACCAGCCGGGCGTTCTGGAAGGCGATCGGCGGGTTGCGGGCCATCAGGCGTTGTCCAGCCGGTGGGCGAGGCTGGCCAGCACCGCCATGCGGGCGGCGACGCCCATCTCGACCTGGTTCTGGATCAGGCTGACGGCCGGATCGTCCGCCACGTCGCTGTCGATCTCGACGCCGCGGTTCATCGGGCCGGGGTGCATCACCTTCGCGCCGGCGGCGGCGTAGGAAAGCCTTTCGCGATCAAGGCCGTAGAAGCGGAAGTACTCACGGGTCGAGGGCACCAGGGCCCCCTGCATCCGCTCCAGCTGCAGCCGCAGCATCATCACCACATCGACCCCTTTGAGGCCGGTCTTCATGTCGTGATGGATCTCGACGCCCCAGTGCTCTGCCCCGGCCGGAATGAGGGTCGGCGGGCCGACCAGGCGGACCTGGGCCCCAAGCACGCTGAGCATGGCGACGTTGGAGCGGGCCACGCGGCTGTGGGCGACGTCGCCGCAGATGGCGACGGTGAGGCCATTCACGGCGCCGAACGCGCGGCGCATGGAGAGGGCGTCGAGCAGCGCCTGGGTGGGATGTTCGTGCTGGCCGTCGCCGGCGTTGACGACGCTGCAGCCGACCTTCTGGGCCAGCAGGGCGGCGGCGCCGCTGCTGCCATGGCGGACGATGAGGATGTCCGGCTGCATGGCGTTGAGGGTGACGGCGGTGTCGATCAGGGTCTCGCCCTTGGTCATCGACGAAGAGCGGGGGCTCATGTTGACCGTATCGGCGCCCAGCCGCTTGGCGGCGATTTCGAAGCTCGACTGGGTGCGGGTCGAGGGCTCGAAAAACAGGTTCATCACCGTGCGGCCCTTCAGGAGGTCCAGCTTTTTGGAAGCCCGGTGGTTGAAGTCGACGAAGTGGTCGGCGAGGTCGAGCAGTTCGCCGACCTGTACGATGTTGAGATCGCCCGCCGACAGGAAGTGGCGGAACGGAAACGGGAAGGTCCTGCTTCGGAGGTCGTCGATTCCCGGGGCGCTGGCCGTCATGAGCCGCCCTCATAGACGGGAGCTTGGCATCCGCCAAGCGTCGGGCCAACTTGCGCCAACAAAACAAAAGGGAACGCCGCCATGACCGCCAATCGCCAGATCGTCCTCGCCGACCTGCCCAAGGGCAAGCTGGAGCCGACGCACTTTCGTCAGAACGAGGGGACCGTCGGCGCGCCGGGCGAGGGGGAGGTGCTGCTGAAGATCCTCTATGTCAGCCTGGACGCCGCCAACCGGGCCTGGATGCAGGGGGCGACCTACCGCTCGGCGCTGCAGGCAGGCGACGTGATGGCCGGCGGGGCGCTGGCCGAGGTCGTGGAGTCGAAGGACCCCAGCCTGAAACCCGGCGACCTGGTGTTCGGCGACACCGGCTGGCAGGAATATGTCGTGCTGCCCGCCAAGCGGCTGGCCAAGGCGCCGCGGGTGGAGCCGCTGACGCATCTGCTCAGCGTCTATGGCGTGGCCGGGCTGACCGCCTATTTCGGCCTGCTGGAGTGCGGCCAGCCGAAGGCCGGGGAGACGGTAGTAGTGTCGGCGGCGGCGGGCTCGGTCGGCGTGTTTGTCGGCCAGATCGCCAAGCTGAAGGGCTGCCGGGTGGTCGGCATCGCCGGCGGCGCGGCCAAGTGCCAGCTGCTGAAGGACGAGCTCGGCTTCGACGAGGCCGTCGACTACAAGGGCGGCGACCTGCGCAAGGCCCTGAAGGCGGCCTGCCCGGACGGCATCGACGTCTATTTCGACAACGTCGGCGGCGATGTGCTGGAGGCCTGCCTGTTCGGGATGAACACCCACGGGCGGATCGCCTGCTGCGGGGCGGTGTCGCAGTACGACGGGGCGGCGCCGGCCTATGGACCGCGCGGCGTGCCGGGGCTGATCGTCACCAAGCGCCTGACGCTGCGCGGCTTCATCGTCAGCGACTTCGACGACAAGCGCGAGCAGGCGATGGCGGACCTGCAGGCCTGGACGGCGAGCGGACAGATCCAGGTGCGGGAGGATGTGCTGGAGGGGCTGGAGAGCCTGCCCGGGGCGCTGATCGGGCTGCTGGCCGGGGAGAATGTCGGCAAGCGGATGGTGAAGGTCGGCTGATCCTTCTCCCACTTGGGGGAGAAGGTGGCGCGGAGCGCCGGATGAGGGGTCGCGCAGGACCTTCAGGACAAGGGGTTGCGGCGGCGACTTCAGACGCCGGTGCGACCCCTCATCCGACCCCTTCGGGGCCACCTTCTCCCCCAGGAGGGAGAAGGGACTATGCGTTCCGCAGCCGCTCCAGCGCCCCTTGCAGGATCCAGGTGGCGGCCAGCTTGTCGACGACCTCCGCCCGCTTCTTCCTGTTCACGTCGTGCTCGTCGATCAGCACCCGGGTCACCGCCGCCGTCGACAGGCGTTCGTCCCAGAATGCGATGGGGATGTCGCGCAGGCGTAAGAGGTTGCGGGCCAAGGCGCGGTTGGACTGGCAGCGGACGCCCTCGGTCCCGTCCATGTTGACCGGCAGGCCGATGACGATGCCCAGCGCGCCCCGGCTCTCCATCAGCTTGAACAGGGCGGCGGCGTCCTGGGTGAACTTCTCGCGGCGGATGACGTCCAGCGGGCTGGCGACCGTGCGGGTGATGTCGGAGACGGCGACGCCGATGGTCTTCTCGCCCGGGTCGAGGCCGACGATGGGGGCGTACTGCGGCAGGGCGGCCGGCAGGTCGAGGAGGTCGAGGATGGCCATGGGCGGGCTG
>SDZP01000043.1 GCA_004144935.1 Caulobacteraceae bacterium
GGATGTCGCCGCCCATGCGGGTCACCACCCAGGGGCCGCTCATCCGCTCCTGCTCGGTCGGTTCGGGCCCGTTGACCGCCCGGTCCAGCGACAGCGGCTCGCCCCCGTCCGGCTGGGCCACGAAGCCGCCGATTTCGACCGGCTCGAACACCAGCAGCGGCTTGCGCAGGGCGTCGATGAAGCGGATCTGCCCGCCCCCGCCGGTGGTCCAGGCGGCGATGTCGGGAGACACCCCCAGCTTCTCCTGGCAGTCGGCCGCCAGTTTCAGGCTCCAGCCGCCGATCACAGGCTCGCTGCCCAGCGTGACATCGCAACTTTCGTCGCCCTCGCTCACCCCGCCCAGCCAGTAGGCCCCCGCGTGATCCGCCGGCTCGGCGGCCAGGGCCGGGGCGGCGGCCAGGGCCGCCAGGACAATCGCCATGCCACGCCACATGCTCAGTTCGCCTTCTTCCAGCTGTCCGCCTGGGCCCGGACCACGGCGATCAGGTCGCCCATGGCCAGATTCATATCCAGGGTATGCAGGCCCCACATCGGGTCATTGTTGTTCAGGTCGCCGCCAATGCTGTCGGTGCGCGGATCGGCCGGATCGGCGTTGGTGGTCACCTTTAGATAGCTGAAGGCGCCGGCCCGGACGCACTCCGTGGTCAAGAGGCCCGGGACCGAGACGTAGCCCGTCTCGATGGTCTTGCCGGCCACCCAGGGCTGCTTGCCGGCCCCGCTCCGGGTCCGCAGATAGCTGTGGGCCGCCGCCTTGCCGCCGCTTAAGGCGCCCGGATTGACGCAGGCCGCGTGCAGGCCGGCCCCGGTCACCCGCCCGAACAGGGTCAGTGGCGCCGGCGACAGGGTGTCGCGGAAGCTGACGTAGGAGACCAGGCAGCCCGTCTGGCCGAGCTTCGAGCAGCTCGGGATTGACCCGAACATGCCCTTGTCGTCGACCGGCACGCTCCAGCCGATCGGCATCGCCCCGACCAGCTGCTTCCGCAGCGGCTTGCCGTCGAACGCGTCCTTCACCAGACGCTGGACGATGCCGGCGCCCTGGCTGTGGCCGATCAGCACGATGCCCCGGCCCTTGTTCTCATGGGCCAGGTACCAGTCGAAGGCCGCCTTCACGTCGGTGTAGGGCAGTTCGCGGTCGGCCCCGGCGTCCTGTCCGGTCATCGCCTTGGCCAGCGCCGCCAGGGTCACCTGCCGGTAGAGGGGGGCGAAGGTGCGGCAGACGCTGGCGAACCTGGCGAAATGCACCGCCGCCACCCGGGGCTCGTCGTCGGGGGTCATGTCGCTGTTGGGCGTCGGGTCGGTGGAGATGGTGGGATAGACATAGAAGCAGTCGACGGCCGGGTCGCTGGCCCGCACGAATGGCTCGACCGTCGTCGTCCCGTCGGCGGCGATCACCGTGGTGGTCAGGTCCTGGGTCGAGCAGGGATCCGCTTGGCCCGGCAGGCAGAGCCAGGTTTTCGGGTCGCTGTAATCGTTGGCCGCGGGCGCGGTCCTGGGGGCGGCGGCCTGGGCGCAGGCCGATCCGGCCCCGCCCGCCAGCAGCAGGGCCGCGCCAAGCGCGATGATCGGGATCTTCACGGCGCCGTCTTCCTTCCCAGCCTTCAGTGGCTCTTCTTCCAGGTCACCGCCTGTTGATGAACAATATCGACCAGGTCGCCCATGGCCAGATTCATGTCGATCAGGTGCAGGCCCCAGTTGGCGTCCGCCTTGCCGGCGATCATCACGTCTCCGACGATGGTGTCGGTGCGGGCATCGGCCGGGTCGGCGTTGGTGGTCACCTTCAGATAGCTGAACTCGCCCTCCCGCACGCACTCGGTGGTGATCAGGCCGGGCGTGGTGACATAGGGCGTATCCACGGTCAGGTCCCTGGCCCAGACGATCGGCTCGGCGCTCTGCGTCAGCGGCCGGTTCCAGAAGTAGCTGACCGGCTGGCCGGTCCCACCGCCCAGGGCCGCCGGGTTGACGCAGGCGGCGTGCTTGCCGGCCTCGGCCACCTTGCCAAAGCGGCTGGTCGCGGCCGGCGGCAGGGTGTCGCGGAAGCTGACGTAGGAGACCAGGCAGCCGGTCTGCCCCTTGGCCGAGCAGCTGGGGATGGAGCCGAACATGCCCTTGTCGTCGACCGCCACATTGCTGCCGATCGGCATCACTCCGACGATCCGACTCTGGACCGGCTTGCCGTCGATCTCGCGCCTGACCAGCTCGGCGATCAGTCCGGCGCCCTGGCTGTGGCCGATCAGCACGACGCCCCGGCCCTTATTCTCATGCGCCAGATACCAGTCCCAGGCCGCCTTGACGTCGTTGTAGGCCAGCACCCGATCGACGGCGGGGGTCTGGCCCATCATGAACTGGCGCAGCGCGCTCAGGGTCACCTGCCGGTACATCGGCGCGAACGGGCGGCAGACATGCTTGAAGCGGGCGAACTGCACGGCGACGACCCGCTTTTCAGCTTCGTCGATGCTCATGTCGCTGTTGGGCGTCGGGTCGGTCGAGACCGTCGGATAGACGTAGAAGCAGTCGATCGGCGAGGGCGCCGGCGAGGCCTGGAGGGTGACCTTGTCGCTCTTGCCGTCCTTCTCGACGACCGTCGAACTCAGGTCGACGGCGCAGGCGTCGGCGGCGCGGCCCGGCAGGCAGAGCCAGGTCTCCGGCTTCGAATAGTCGTTGGCGGCGGGCGCGGTCTGGGCGGCGGCGAGGCTGGAAAGGCCCAGCGCGCCAAGCATCGCCAGGGCCGTGATCTGGAACTTCATGAGGCTCTCCCGCCGTACCCTGTTTTCGATTGCGACTAGAATGCCGAGGCGCGGCTCTCCAGCCAATAGAGAATTCCAAAGGTCGCGCCGCCAAGCGTCAGCCCGACCAGCAACCGCCACAGCGGCGCCATCACCGGCGGCGTCGCTCCCTCGCCCACCGTCCCCCTGCCGGTGATCATCGGCCCGATCAGGTTCTGTCTGCGGGCGGCGTAGAAGCCCACCGCCAGCAGATGCAGCACGATCAGCCCGAGCAGCACGTTGAACAGGATGCCGTGCCATTCGCCGATCGCCAGGCCGGTGTCGTAGTCGACGTAGCGGGTCAGCGGCCCGCCCTCGAAGTCGTCGTTGATGGCGAACAGCCCCAGCGCCACCTGGCCGACCATCACCAGCAGCATGGCCGCCACGCTCCAGCCGCCGAGCGGATTGTGCCCCGGCGCCCCGGCCGCGCCGCCCTTTAGGTAGGCGACGACGCCGGCCGGCCCTTTCAGGAAACCGGCGAACCGCGCCGTCGAACTGCCGGCCACGCCCCACCACAGCCGGAACACCAGCAGGCCGGCGATGGCGAAGCCGCTGAGCTTGTGCCAGTCCAGATGCGCCTCATGGCTCCACCAGGAAAAGGCCACGAGCGCCGCCAGCAGCCAGTGGAACAGCCGCGTCGGCAGATCCCAGATCAGGGTGGGCATGCTCTTATCCTTCCCCGTTCACGGGGGAGGGGGACCACGAAGTGGTGGAGGGGGCGAGGGCCGTGCGCCGACTCTCAAAATTTCGCTCCGACCTCATTCGGCCACCTCCAAGCGCCCGCACTCTGTCACTCGCCCCCTCCGCCACGCTTCGCGTGGTCCCCCTACCCCGTGAACGGGGGAGGATGAGAGCGCCCCTACTTCTTCTGGTACTTGTCGTGACAGCCCTTGCAGGTCGCCCGCGTCGGGCCGAACTCGGCCGCCACCCTGGCCGCGTCGCCGCTCTGGGCGGCGGCGTTCAGCTTGGCGGCCTGGGCGGCGAAGGCGCCGGCGGCGGCCTTGAAGCCGGCCGGGTCGGTCCAGATTTCGGCGCTGGCCTTGGTCTTCTCGCCGCTCGAGGGGCCCGTTCCGGCCGGGAACCAGCCCGGCACCTTGCCGGACAAGGCGTTCAGATTGGCCGCATACTGCTTCAGCTTGGCCGGGTCCTTGTCGCCGTTCAGCGTGTCGTTCAGACCTTTGATGGCCCCGCCGATCTGCTTCATCCCCGCCTGCCGGTCCTTGATCTGCGAGGCGGCGTCGTAGGCGAGGGCGGCGCCCGCCGTCAGGGCCCCGGCGGACAGGGCGATGGCGAGACCGGCGATAAGGGCGCGTTTCATGAAAGGCAGGCTCCGTCGGGTGTTGGCCGAAACAGTAGCCGCGATCATGCGGCGCTGGGAAGTCCGCTAGCGCAGAACCCCGGAGCGCAGGATCGGAAAGAGGAAGGTCGCCAGAAGCAGGGTGTTGGGGACGACATTCAGCCCATGGCCCGTGGCCGCCGACAGCCCGCTGTCGAGCACATACCAGCCCACCACGGCGGCCGTGACCATGCGCCAGGTCGGCCGCCCGCGCTCGCCCAGCAACACCGCCGCCCTGAAGACCGCCAGCAGCGTCAGGGCCCAGCCGATGGAGAGCGGCCCCATCACCGCCAGGGCGAACCGCAGGGGCTGGGTCATCTCGACGTCGCCCGAGCCGCCCAGCCGGCCCAGCAACCATCGCACCAGGCCGTCCGTCGCCGGAAAGGCGCCGAGCGCCAGCACCACGCCGAACACCGCCACCGCCAGGCACCAGGCCGACAGCCAGTTTTGCCAGAACCTCGACATCATCGTTTCCTCTCCGAGCATGAGACCATGGTTGTAGCGATCGCTACATAGCACCGGCGCGTAGCGTGCGCTACAGGTTTGGCATGACTGTCAGGACAGAGCGGCGCGAGGCCGCCATCGAGCGGATGGCCGACCATGTTCTGGCCCACGGGCTTGCCGGCGCCAGCCTGCGTCCGCTGGCCGCGGCGGCCGGGGCCAGCGATCGCATGCTGCTCTACTATTTCGCCGACAAGGACGATGTCCTCTCCGCCACCCTCGGCCGGGTCGCGGCCCGGCTGACCGCCATGCTCGACGCCGCCCTGGCGCCCGGGCTCAGGCTGCCCGGCGGGCCGCTGCTGCAGGCGGTATGGTCGGAGATGTCCTCGCCATCCCTCGCGCCCTACATGCGCGTCTGGCTGGAGGTGGTGGCCGGCGCGGCGCATGGACAGCAGCCTCACCGGACCATCGCGGCCGGCATCCTCGGCGGCTTCGCGGACTGGATCGGCGAACATCTGGACGCCCCGGAGCCTGAGCGGGCCGGGCAGGGCGCCTTGCTGCTGGCCACGGTCGACGGCGCCCTGCTGCTCGACGCCGCCGGTCGCCGCGATCTGGCGGAGGCGGCCATCGCCGCGTCGGTCTCCGCCCGCCTGTGAACGGACGCGCCGCCTCGACGGGCCCTTGACCCGGCCCCTGGGGCCGCCCCGACTGATGCTGCGGTCATCAACACCCGAGGTGAGTCGTGAGCGATCCGATCCGGTACTTCAGCCCCGCCGAGGCCGCGCTGCGGCTAGGCGTCTCCGCCAAGGCCCTGCGGCTCTATGAGCAGCGCGGCCTTGTCGCCCCTGTCCGCAGCGAAGCCGGCTGGCGCGCCTATGGCCCGGACCAGATGGCCCGCGCCGGGGAGGTCGCGTCACTGCGTGCGCTCGGCTTCAGCCTGGCCCAGGTCGCGCGCGTCCTGAGCGGCCAGGCCGACGGCCTTGAACCGGCCCTGGCCGCCCATCAGGCCGTCCTCGAAGCCCGCCTGCGGGACCTCGCCGCCCAGACCGATCAGCTCCGTGACCTGCGCGGCCGCTTGGCCAGGGGCGCCGCCCCCAGCCTTGCCGACCTGACCCGCCTGGCCCGCCCGGCGGGCGAGATCGCCGCCGCCTTCGACCTGCCCTGGCCCTGGGGCGGCGAGCGGTTCGAACTGCGGGGACTCAAACCCCTGACCTGGATCATCGGTCCGCTCGGTAGCGGCAAGACTCGCCTGGCCATCCGCCTCGCCGAGACCCTCCCGGGCGCCGTCTTCCTCGGACTGGATCGTCTTCCCGGCCGGCTGGACGCCCGCGGCGATGCGGCGCTGGCCTGGCTGCTGGAGGAGGGCGCCACGCCATGCGACGCCCTCATCGCCCTGCTGGCGCCCCTCACCGCCGAGGAGCCCGGCGCTCTGGTCATCGACCTGATCGAACACGGGCTCGACCAGGCCACCCAGGAGGCCCTCGCTGCCTGGCTGCGCCACCGTCCCGCCGCTCGCCCGGTCCTGGCCATGACCCGTTCGTCGGCCATGCTGGACCTCGCCGCCGTCGGGCCGTCCGAAGCCATCCTCCTCTGCCCCGCCAACCACAGCCCGCCGATGCCGGTGGCGCCGCACCCGGGCGCGCCTGGCTACGAGGCGGTCGCCACCTGCCTGGCCTCGCCGGAGGTGCGGGCGCGGACGAAGGGCCTGCGAGCGGTGATCGCCGCCTAGAATCCTTCTCCCGGCAATCGGGAAAAGGAAGCGACCTACTCCGCCGCGACCAGCGCCTCGGCCTGGTGCAGGTCGACGCTGACCAGCTGGCTGATTCCCCGTTCGGGCATGGTCACCCCGAACAGGCGATCCATCCGGCTCATGGTCACCGCGTTGTGGGTGATGGCGATGAAGCGGGTCTGGGTGCGCTGGCGCATCTCGTTGAGCATGTTGCAGTAGCGGTCGACGTTAGCGTCATCCAGCGGCGCGTCGACCTCGTCGAGGACGCAGATTGGGGCCGGGTTGGCCAGGAAGACGCCGAAGATCAGGGCGCTAGCGGTCAGGGCCTGCTCGCCGCCGCTCATCAGGCTCATGGTGGCCAGTCGCTTGCCGGGCGGGCAGGCGTAGATCTCGAGGCCCGCCTCGAGCGGATCGTCGCTCTCGATCAGCCGCAGCTCGGCCTCGCCGCCGCCGAACAGGGCCTGGAAGAGGGTCTTGAAGTGGCCGTTGATGACCTCGAAGGCGGCCAGCAGGCGGGTGCGGCCCTCGGCGTTCAGTTCCTCGATTCCGGCGCGCAGCTTGCTGATGGCGCCCGTCAGGTCGGCCCGCTCGGTCTTCATGGTCTGGACCCGGCCGGTCTGCTCGGCGGTCTCTTCCTCGGCCCGCAGGTTGACCGCCCCGATCGCCTCCCGTTCCCGCTCCAGGGAGAACAGGTGGGCCTCGATGCCCTCGGCATCCTTGGGGACGGCGACGGCCTCCTCGGCGATCCTGCGGCCCAATTCCTCGGGCTCCATCTTGGCCGCCTCGCGGATGTTGCCGGCGATCTCGCCGAAGCGGTCGCGGGCCGCGTCGAGGCGGGCGGACAGGGTGGCGCGGGCCTCGCGGGCTTCGCTGGCGGCGGCCTCGGCGGCGCGCAGGGCCCGCTCGGCGGCGGCGCGGTTGGTTTCGGCCTGGTCCAGGGCGTCGCCGGCCTTGTCGCGCCGGGCCTCGGCGACACCGAACTCGTCCATCAGCTTCGCGCGGCGTTCGGCGATCAGGCCGGGCGCGTCCTTGGCCTGGGCCATCAGGGCCTGAGCCTTGAGGCGGTCCGCGTCGAGCGTCTCGATCCGGCGGGCGGCGGCGGCGGTGCGGCGGCTCCAGTCCTCGTGGTCGCGGGTCAGGCCCTCCAGCCGGCGGACCCGGCCGTCGCGCTCGCGGCGTTCGGCGTCCAAGGCGGCGCGGGCCTGGGCGGCGGCCTCGCGGGCGGCGGTGGCCCCCTGCCGGGCCTGGTCCAGCATCGGCGACAGGCTGTCGCCGCCATCGCCGTCGATGCCGGCCTCGGCGGTCTCGAAGCCGGCCTGGGCCTCGACCCGCTCGGCCTCGAAGCGGGCGATGGTCTCGTCCAGCGACTGGGCGCGGGCGTCGCGGCGGGTGGCCTCACGGTCCAGCCGCTCGACGGTGTCGCGCGCTGTGGCCAGGGTCCGCTCGATCTCGCGCGGCGCGGCGCGCACGGTCCCGAGGCTGGCCTCGGCGGCCTTGAAGGCGGCCTGTGTCTCGCGGGCCCTGGCCAGGGCCGCCTCGTGCAGCGGGGTCAGCCGCTCGATCTCGGCCTCGGCCTCGGCCAGGCGGTTGCGTTGTTCCAGCCGGATGGCGGCGGGCTTGGGGGCGTCGGCCCGGGAGACGAAGCCGTCCCAGCGCCAGAGGTCGCCTTCCTTGCTGACCAGCCGGCAGCCAGGCTCCAGGGAGGCCTGCAGTTTGGGCCCATCGGCCCGCGCCACCAGGGCGGTGAAGGCCAGGCGGGTGGCCAGCTCCTTCGGCGCAGCGACCAGCGGGGCCAGCGGCTCGGCCCCGGCCGGCCATTTGGGACCCTGCAGGTCGCGCGTGCCCCAGTAGGCGGCGGCGCGGGCGTCGAGCGCGGCGTCCAGGTCTTCGCCGAGCGCGGCGGCCAGGGCGGCCTCGTAGCCCTTGCCGGGCTTCACCGAGTCCAGGGCCGGGGCGTAGGAACTCTTGGCCGGCCGCGCCGACAGCTGCGCCAGCCCCCGGGCCTCGGTCTTCAGCCGGCCCAGCTGGTCCTCCAGCCTGCGCATCTCGTCGCGGGCGGCCTGTTCGGCGCGGGCGGCGTCGCCGCGGGCGGTCTCGGCGGCCTCGACGGCGGCGCGGGCCTCGGCAAGCTGGCCCTCGGCCTCGGCCAGCCTGGCCTTCGCGGCGGAGGCTTCCGGATCGTTGGCCGGGCCGATGGCGGCGCGCTCGCCCTTGGCCTGGTCCAGCGCCCGCACCGTACGGTTCAGGCGGGAGCGGGCGTCGTCGAGCCGGGCCTCGGCGGCCCGGCGACGGGCTTCGTCGGCGGCGACCGATGCAGCCAGCCGCTCGACCTCGCCGTCGGCCTTGGCCCGGGCCTCTTCGGCGGCTTTCGCCTCGGCCTCCAGTTCCGGCATCCGCGAGGGGGCGGCGGCGATCTCGGCCTCCACCGCCGCGATATCGGCGGCCAGCCGTTCCAGGGCGCCGGCGGCGTCCTCGACGATGTGGGCCTCGCGGGCGTTGTCGGCGTCGATACGGGCGATCTCGGCGCTCAGCCGGGCCACCTCGGCCTCGGCGCTCTCGGCCTCGCGCTCGACCCGGTCGCGCTCGATGGCCAGCCGGCCGAGGATGGCGGCGGCCACCGTCGCCTCCTCGCGCAGGGGCTTGATCGCCTCGTCGGCGGCGATGGCGGCGGTGCTGGCGGCGGCGGCGTCGCGGGCGGTGGCCTCGACTAGGGCCCCGGCCGTCTGGGTCTCGCCCTCGACTCGCTGCAGGGTGTCGCGCGCCTCGGCCCAGCGGCTGAACAGCACCGCCGACTGCAGGGCGCGGATCTCGGCCGACAGGCGCTTGTACTTCTCCGCCGCCCGCGCCTCGCGCCGCAGCCGGCCGAGGTTCGAGTCCAGCTCGCGGATGATGTCGTCCAGCCGGTTGAGGTTGGCTTCCGCCGCCTTCAGCCGCAGCTCCGCCTCATGGCGCCGGGTATGCAGCCCCGACACCCCGCCGGCCTCTTCCAGGATGCGGCGGCGGTTCTGCGGCTTGGCGGCGATCAGCTCGCTGATCTGGCCCTGGCGCACCAGGGCCGGGCTGTTGGCCCCGGTCGAGGCGTCGGCGAACAGCAGCTGCACGTCGCGCGCCCGCACCTCGCGGCCGTTGATGCGGTAGGTCGAGCCCTCGCCCCGGTCGATCCGGCGAACCACCTCGATGACCGGGTGCTGGTTGAAGGCGGCCGGGGCGGTCAGGTCGCTGTTGTCGATGGTCAGGGCGACTTCGGCGTGGTTGCGCTGCGGCCGCGCCCCGGCCCCGTTGAAGATGACGTCGTCCATCCCGCCGGCCCGCATGGCCTTGGCGGAGTTGGCCCCCATCACCCAGCGCAGGGCCTCCAGCAGGTTGGACTTGCCGCAGCCGTTGGGCCCGACCACGCCCGTGAGTCCAGGCTCGATCCGAAACTCGGTCGGTTCGACGAAGGACTTGAAGCCCGTAAGACGAAGCTTCTGGAACTGCACGGTCGGACCCTTGGGACTCCCTTACTTGCCGCCGGCCTTGGCGTAGGCCTTGTCGATCTCGGCCAGCGGCAGTTCGCTCTCGAACTTCTGGTCGCCGATGAAGAAGGTCGGGGTGGCCTGGACTTCCTTGGCCTTGGACTCCGACAGGCGCTTGTCGAGGGCGACCAGCGCCTTCTCGTCGGCGATGCACTTGCGCACGGCGTCCTCGTTCAGCCCGGCCTGGGCGCCGACGTTGAACAGCACCGAGCGCGGATCGCCGCCCGGGCCGAGGGCCTCGGCCTGGCTGTGGAACAGGGCGTCGATGACGCCGAAATACTTGTCCTTGCCGGCGCAGCGGCCCAGAAGGTCGCCGGCCGCCGTGTAGCTGTCGCTGGCCCCCAGCTTGAAGGGCCGGAAGGTGTAGTGGATCTTGCCGGTGTCGACGTACTTCTTCTTGAAGGCCGGGAAGACGTCCTTGTTCCAGTTGGCGCAGTGGCTGCAGCTGAGCGAGCCGTACTCGATCATCTTCACCTTGGCGGCCGGATCGCCCAGCGACATGTCGCCTTCGGCGGCGCCGCCGGCCCCCTTGCCGCCGCAGGCGGCCAGCGCCAGGGCGGCGACGGCGAGAGTGGCGCCGAGGACGGCGCGACGGTTGAACAGGCCCATGGGCTTTCGAGCTCCCCGAAATGCAGTGGATCAGTAGAAGGCGATTCTGCTGACGTCACGAAGGCGGCAATTGAGAGGCGCGATGCGGCGCCGGACCGCCAGAGTCAACGCTGCCGCAGCACCTCGCGGCCGAGACGCAACAGCGCAGCCTTCAGCGGACCCTCCGGCGCCTCGGCCAGGCCATCGGCCAGCTGAGCTTCCGTCGCGGCGTCCAGCGGCCCTTTCGGCCGCTTGCGGGCCTGCTGTTTGGCGCCCGGCTGCGGTTTCACCGGCCCTTGGACGATGCGCAGCTTGGAGACGGATGGGTCGCCCAGCACCATGCCGACCCGCGACAGGATATCGGGCGCCTGGTGCTGCACGATGGCGGCGGCCGGGCCGGCGACGCGGATCTCCAGGATGGACGGCTGCCCGGCCCGTCCCTTGACCACCCGCACCGGCTCGGTGTGGCGCGCCAGGGTCTCGCCGACGATCTCCCGCCAGCGGGCGGAGAGCCCGGCGCTGCCCTTGCCGAACCGCTCGTCCAGCGCCTTGATCAGCGGGGCCAGCGACCGCCCGGCCGGCGGCGGCGGCCGGCGCATTGGCTTGGTCCGCCGGCGCGCCAGGATCTGCGCGGTCTCTTCGGGCGTCGGAAGCGGGCGGCGGGGCGGCATGGGACAAGGTTATAACCCTCCCTCCCTTTTATGGGGAGGGACAGACCGCGAAGCGATCAGGGTGGGGTGCGAAAATCATAGGGCGTAACCGTCGAGGTCACTGCGCTGCATTCGACTTCCCCACCCGTCACGCTGCGCGTGACACCCTCCCCGTAAAGGGGAGGGACGACACCGCGCGCTTTAATGCGCCGGCATGGGCTCGCCGGTCGGCTTGCCTTGGGTGAATTCCGTCTCGATGATCACCTCGACCGCATCGCTGACCCCCATCTTGCTGCCCGGCGCGGGAATGCCGTAGCTGATCCCGAAGTCCGACCGCTTGAAGCTGGTCGTCGCCGAGAAGCCGACCCGGGCGCCGTCCATGGCGTTGGGCCTGTAGCCGTCGTTGAACCTGGCTTTCAGGACGATGGGCCGGGTCACGCCCTTCAGGGTGAAGTCGCCGGCGACGTCGGCGGTGTCGGGCCCGGTCTTGGTGACCTTCGTCGACTTGAAGGTGATCTTCGGATGGGCGCCGGCGTCCAGCCACTCGGGTCCGGCCAGGGTCTTGTCGAAGCCCGGCGAGACCTGGACGTTGGTGTTCAGCGAGGCCGCGTCGATGTCGACCGTGACCGAGGAGGCTTCCGGGTTCTTGGGGTCCAGCACCAGGCTGGCGTCGACCTTGCGGAACTGGCCGGTGAAGTTGGACATGCCGACATGGTTGACCCGGAACAGCACCGTGGTGTGGTCGGGATCGAGCCTGTAGGTCCCGGGCAGCAGGTCCGGCGCGGTGACCGCGGCCGGGGCAGCCTCGCCCTTCGGCGCTTCCGCGGGCTTGGGGGCCGGCTGGCAGGCGGCCAGCAGGATCAGGACGGGCAGGGCGGCGAAGGGGCGGCGCATGACAGGGCTTCCTCGTTTGTCTGGTCTTCGCCCCTGAGGACGCAACGGCCAAGCCGGTTCCGACAGCGCCCTCGAAAAACTTGCCGGCCGTGCTAGGTCACCGCCGGTGAACACCCCCGACCTGCGCCACCGCCTCCTGACCTGGTACGACGCCGCCGCCCGCGACCTGCCCTGGCGCGTGCGGCCGGCCGATCACGCCGCCGGGGTCCGCGCCGACCCCTATCGGGTGTGGCTGTCGGAGGTGATGCTGCAGCAGACCACCGTGCCGCACGCCACCCCCTATTTCCTCGGCTTCACCCGCCGCTGGCCGACCGTCACCGACCTCGCCAACGTCGAGGACGGCGACCTGATGGCCGCCTGGGCGGGGCTTGGCTACTACGCCCGGGCCCGCAACCTGCTGGCCTGCGCCCGCGCGGTGGCCCGCGACCACGGCGGCGTCTTCCCGGACACCGAGGAGGGCCTGCGCGCCCTGCCGGGGGTGGGCGCCTACACCGCCGCAGCCGTCGCCGCCATCGCCTTCGACCGCCCCGCCAACGTCGTCGACGGCAATGTCGAGCGGGTGATGAGCCGGCTGTTCGCCATCGAGGACCCGCTGCCCGACAGCAAGCCGCGGCTGAAAGCCCTGGCCGGCGATCTGGTCGACGCCCACCGGCCCGGTGACTGGGCCCAGGCGCTGATGGACTTGGGCGCCACCATCTGCAAACCGAAGTCGCCGCTCTGCGATCGCTGCCCGGTGTCGATGCACTGCGCCGCCTTCGCGCGCGGCGATCAGGACACGTTTCCGCGCAA
This sequence comes from Caulobacteraceae bacterium, assembly GCA_004144935.1. GTDB lineage: Bacteria > Pseudomonadota > Alphaproteobacteria > Caulobacterales > Caulobacteraceae > Caulobacter. The sequence continues at coordinate 12,705 of SDZP01000043.1, forward strand.
GACGAAGAAGGCCGCCCGCCCGCGCCGGTTCGGCATCGCCTATGTTCTGACGCTTGGCGACGAGGTCGCCCTCGTCCGCCGCCCGGACAAGGGTCTGCTCGGCGGCATGCTCGGCCTGCCGACCAGCGACTGGACCTCGGCCCCGCCCACCGATCTGCAGGGCGCGCCCGCCGCCGCCGCCTGGCGCGAGGCCGGCGAGATCGAGCACGTCTTCACCCACTTCTCGCTGACACTGACTGTCCTGAAGGCAGAGGGCGACGCTGACGACGTGGTCTGGACATCGATGGAAGGGCTCGGCGCCCTGCCGAGCGTCTTCCTGAAGGCGGCAAGGCTGGCGCTGGAGACGCCGCGCCTGCTCTAGGCCGCCATCCCCGCCCGCACCTTGCTGCGCAACACGTCGATCGGGGCCAGGCCCGCGTCGGTCTTGAAGCGCCAGTAGGTCCAGCCGTTGCAGGCCGGGGCGTTCTCCATCATCGCGCCCATCTTGTGGATCGAGCCGGTCAGGTCGCCGACGGCCAGGCTGCCGTCGGCCCGCACCCGCGCGGCCTTCAGCCCCTTGGGACACCACAGTTCATCGCCCGGCTGCAGCAGGCCGGCCTCGACCAGCTGGCCGAACGGCACGCGCGGCTCGGAACGCTTGGAGCCCATGACCTCCAGGTCCTGCGGCGCCACCGGCTGCACCTTGGCGATGCGCTCCTTGGCAACGGCGATGTACTCGGCCTCGCGCTCGATGCCGATGAACCGCCGGCCCAGCCGCTTGGCCGCCGCGCCCGTCGAGCCCGAGCCGAAAAAGGGATCGAGGATCAGGTCGCCCGGCTTGGTCGTCGCTAGCAGCACCCGGTGCAGCAACGCCTCGGGCTTCTGGGTCGGGTGGGCTTTCGATCCGTCCGCCTTCTTCACCCGCTCATCGCCGGTGCACAGCGGAATGGTCCAGTCGGACCGCATCTGGGTGTCGTCGTTGAACACCTTCAGGGCGTCGTAGTTGAAGGTGTAGCGCTTGCCGCCCTTGGACTTCGACGCCCAGATCAGCGTCTCATGGGCGTTGGTGAAGCGGGTGCCCTTGAAGTTCGGCATCGGGTTGGACTTGCGCCAGACCACGTCGTTGAGGATCCAGAACCCCAGGTCCTGAAGCGCCACCCCGACGCGGAAGATGTTGTGATAGCTGCCGATCACCCACAGGGCGCCGTCGTCCTTGAGGACGCGCTGGCACTCCTTCATCCACTCGCGGGTGAACTTGTCGTAGGCGGCGAAGCTGTCGAACTGGTCCCAGTGGTCGTCGACCGCGTCGACCTTGGAATTGTCGGGCCGCAGCAGGTCGCCGCCCAGCTGCAGGTTATAGGGCGGATCGGCGAAGACCAGGTCGACGGAGCGGTCGGGCAGGGCCCGCAGTTGCTCGATGCAATCGCCTTGGATGATGGTCTCGGACCCGAACGCCATTGGTAACCCCGTCAGAATGAGTCCGACCATTCTCAACGGCTATGGTGAAGGGGACGTTAGGGGACGTGGTTAGCGAGGGGTTAATCGAGTTCCTTCTCCCCTTGGGGGAGAAGGTGTCGGCGAAGCTGACGGATGAGGGGTCGCACCGGCGGGACAGGTTTCGCTCAAATGATCGTCAGAGGCTGGCGCGACCCCTCATCCGAGCCCTTCGGGCCCACCTTCTCCCCCAAGAGGGAGAAGGGAACGCTCTCGACTTCCGTGCGGGGAAATCGTGGATGCTCCTGAAGCGCCTCCGCCAGAGAGGCCAGGAGACGCCATGCCCGCCCTCGACCACCTCTACCAATCCCGCATGTCCCCCTTCTACCAGGACCACCACCGCGCCTGGGCCGACACCCTGCGCAAGTGGGTCGAGAAGGAGATCATGCCCTTCGCCGACCAGTGGGACGAGGCCGGCGAGTTTCCGCGCGAGCTTTACGAGAAGGCCTCCGAGATCGGCCTGCTGCGCCTCGGCTGGCCGGAGGAATACGGCGGCATCCCCACCGACCCCTTCATGTCCATCATCACCTCCACCGAGATGGCCCGCCACGGGGCCGGCGGCATCAACGCCAGCCTGATGAGCCACGGCATCGGCCTGCCGCCGATCCGCAACCTCGGGACCCAGGAGATGAAGGACCGCATCATCCCGCAGGTCCTCTCGGGCCAGAAGATCAGCGCCCTGGCCATCACCGAGCCGACCGGCGGCTCCGACGTCGCCAACCTGAAGACCACGGCCCGGCGCGAGGGCGACGAGTACGTCGTCAATGGCTCGAAGATGTTCATCACCTCCGGCATGCGGGCCGACTACTACACCGTCGCCGTGCGCACGGGCGGGGAGGGGGCCGGCGGCGTCTCGCTGCTCTTGATCGAGCGCGACCGCCCGGGCTTCACCCGCACGCCCCTGAAGAAGCAGGGCTGGTGGGCGTCCGACACCGCCGCCCTCTATTTCGACGACGTGCGGGTGCCGGTGGAAAACCTGATCGGAGCGGAGAACCAGGGCTTCGCCGGCATCATGAACAACTTCAACAGCGAGCGGATCGGCATGACCGCCGGCGCCGTCGGCTTCTCCAAGGTCTGCCTGGAGGACGCCCTGGCCTGGGCCCAGGAGCGCAAGACCTTCGGCCAGCGCCTCGCCGACCACCAGGTCATCCGTCACAAGCTGGCCGACATGTACAAGCGCATCAACGCCACCCAGTCCTGGCTGGAGACCCTGGCCTGGCGGGTGCAACAGGGCGAGAAACCGATCGCCGAGATCGCCCTGCTCAAGGTCCAGGCGACCGAGACCATGGAATATTGTGCCCGCGAGGCGATGCAGGTGATGGG
>SDZP01000358.1 GCA_004144935.1 Caulobacteraceae bacterium
GCGTCGGCCACGGCCTCGCCCCGGAAGAACCTGACCAGCAACGCCTGCACCTCCGGATGGGCCTCAAACACGTTGTGGCCGCCGTTCTCGACGATGATCCGGGAGGCGCGCCGGAACTGCGCCGCCACTTCGGCCTGTTCCTCCAGGGGCGTGCGGCCGTCGAGCGTGCCGGAGACCAGCAGGGCCGGATGGTCGATCCGCATCGGCGCCCGAAACGCCTCGCCCAGGTCGATGCCCGGAACCGCGCCCAGCAGATGCGGCATCGGGAAGTTCAGGGCGTCGCCGAGCGCCGCCGTCTTCGCCTCCCGTTCGACAAGAGCTCGGCGACGCGGCGAGATCCCCGAGGCCAGATCCATCGCCTCCGGCATGCCGTTGACGCCGGGCAGGCCGGCGATCTGGGTCATGAACGGCTTCAGGACGGACACCTCCCCGGCGTCGAGCGCCAGATAGAGTCCCGGCAGCATGACGAGGGTTTCCGGATTGGCGATCAGACTGCCCGCCAGCAGTTGCACCGCGAAGCCGCCGACGGTCACCTCGGTAGGGGCGCCCCGCACGGGGACGGTGATCCTGACCGGCGACGCCTCCAGCCTGGCATGCACCCGCCGCATCAGCGTCAGCAGGTCCGGAATCGATGCCCGCAGGGCCGGATCGGCGCCGAGCAGCGCATCCACCCGCCGCAGATAGGCGTCGGCATGCGCCGGCCGCTTCACCGTCTGGTCCTGGCCCTCCAGGCTGGCCAGGGCCACGCGGCCAACCCGGCTCCCATGGCGCCGCAACACCGACAGCCCGAGGTGGGAGCCGTAGCTGATGCCCCAGAGGTCGATCTTCTCCGCCCCCAGATGTCGCCGCAGGTCGTCGATATCGTCGGCGCTCTGCGCGGTGTTGTAGCCGGCCATCGCCACCCCGGCCGCGGTCCATTCCGCCCAGGCCCGGCTGAACTCCGCCCGGACATCCGCCGTCAGCCCGGCGCGGGTGAAGGCGGGCAGGGGCGTCGGCTGCGGCGAGAGCCGCGGAATATGGTTCGAAGCGCCCGTTCCCCGTTGATCGAGGGCGATGACATCGGCGACCTCGCGCAGGGCCATGAAGATCGGAAACCGCCGCCCGGCCGCCGCCCCGGTCGCCGTTCCACCCGGTCCACCGGCCAGGTAGACGATCGGCGGACCGGGCCTGGCCGCCGTCGAGGGGAACCGGACATAGCTCAGCCGGATCCGTCGCGAGCCCGGGTCTCGCCGATCCTCGGGAACCTCGAAGTCGCCGCGTTCGGCGTCGGTCTCGACCCCGGCCGAACTCTTGAAACGGAACGGTTCGGCCGCCCCCGCCGCGAAGGCCGAGGCGAGGGCGGGCAGGGCGAGGCCGGCGGCGAGCACGGCGCGGCGGTCGAGTGATGTGTCTGTCATGTGGCCAGCAAGACCGTTCCGGTTCGACCTGTCCGCCCTGCATCGGTGAACGGCGCCTTGGGATCGGCCATTGGCGCCCTGTTTCGGCGAACGGCGCCCTATAGTCGGCCGCATGTGGCGGATTCTCCTTCTCGCCGGCCTGTTCGCCGGGCTGGCCACCATGGCCCAGGCCCAGGATGGCGCCTGGGAGATCTGCAAGGGCCGGCTCGGCCCTGCCGGCCCGATGCTCGCCGATTGTCGCCCGGCCCCGGACATCATCGATCCCCAGGGCAGGAGCCTCTTGATCCGCTCGACCCTCCCGGCGCCTGCCGACTCGCACCCGCGCGCGCTCTACGTCGTCGGTGTGGCCGCCTCGGAAGCCTGGCTCAACGCCCGGCGCCTGGGCGCCAACGGCCGTCCCGGCGTGACGGCGCGGACCGAGGTTCCCGGCCTCTACCAGATCGCCATGCCTATCCCCGAGACAGCCTGGCGGCCCGGGGCCAACGCCCTCGTGCTGCAGCTGTCGTCGTTTCATGGGCCGCTGCGGCTGGCCCGGCCGATGACCATGATCGGCGTCGCCCGCTACCCGTTCAGATCCAGCGCCCCGATGCTGGCCATCACCTTCATCGCGGCCGGAGCATTGTTCGCGGCGGCGTTCGGCTTTGGCGTCATCCATCTGCTGCGGCGCACCGGCTCCAGCCTGATCCTCAGCGCCATGGCGGCGCTGGCCGGCCTGCAGGCCGTGGTCGAGAGCCTGCGGTCGCTGGTTCCCTACGACTATCCCCTGCATGTCTGGCGGCTAAGCGCGATCTGGCTGCTCTCCGCCGCCTTCGCCCTTCTTCTCGTCGCCTATGTCGCCGGCCGCTTCCTGCCCAAGGCCCGGGGGCGGATGGTTGGCTGGACGCTGCCCGTGGTGGCTGTCACCGGTCTTGCCCCCGGATTCGACCTGAAGACCGGCCTGGCGCTGCTGGCCGGCGTGCTCATCGCCCTTGCCGCCACGGGGATAGCGACAGCGCGTCGTCAACCCGGGGCCGCTGTCCCCCTGACCTGGCTGGCGATATTTGTGAGTCTCGCCGTCCTCTTCCCGGCCTGGCTGACCGACCTGTCCTTCTTCCTCCTGGTCGCCGGCCTCGTCCTTCCCCTGCTGATGGCCGAGGTGCTCCGGCTGGGCCGGGACGACCAGGGCCGGGAGGCCGCCCTGACCCGCGCCGCCAGCCGCCCCAACCAGCTGACGGTCGCCTCGGCGCGCGGGGTCGAACGGGTGCCGATCGCCGACATCATCGCCATCGTCGGGGCCGATGACTATGTCGAGCTGCGACTGGCTGGGCGCAGTCTTCTGCACGCGGCCCGGCTGGATGAGCTCGAAGCGGCGCTGCCGGCGGGGTTCCAGCGTATTCACCGCTCCGCCATCGCCAACCTGGCCTACGCTGAGCGCCTGGAACGGGAAGGCGGCCGCTGGCGGCTGCATGTGGCAGGTGAGGCGATGCCCGTCAGCCGCTCACGCCTGCCGGCTCTGCGAGAAGCCTTCAAAGGAGTCGGTTCGGACGATGGCGGAGCCTGAGCCAAGCTTCGGTCAGCGCCGCGGCTGTTTGGCCGCTCCGCTGAGGCGCGCATCGCCATACGGTCCCTTCAGGGCATCGCCCCGCGCGAAGTCCCGCATCAGCCTGAAATAGCCCGCCGAGAAGCGGGTCGAGACCCGTTCGCCGTCCGGACCGATCTCGAACTCGGTCATCCCGTGCTCCGCCGTCGGATAGACCGCAAGCGTGATCGGCCGGCCCCTGACGATCAGCCCCTTCAGTCGCCGGGACGTCTCGCCGCTCGGCGCGTCGAGGTCCATGCCGCCCAGCACCCACAGCTGCGGCGTCTTCAGCCTCTCGAGCGTCGGCATGGGGTCGTAGCGCCAGGGTGTGCCGAACCGGAACGAGGGCGCGGCCTTGCGGATCTCGTCGGCGCTCATCGGCAGGATGAAGTGGGTGAAATTGCCGCGCACGTCCTTATACCAGGGCTCGTTGCGGTATCGGGCGCGCACCGCGTCGAAGGCTTCGAAGCCCTCGGTGAAGCCGGTCTCGAACAGCGTCTCGGCCGCCCGCCCGATCTCCAGCCCCCTGGCGATCACCTCCGGCGGATAGCCCTTGAGGCCCATCTCGAAGGCGATTGCCTCCTGGTCCTCGTCGATGACCGAGACGCTGTTCGAGACCGGCTTCACCGAGGGCTTCGAAGCCTTCGA
>SDZP01000044.1 GCA_004144935.1 Caulobacteraceae bacterium
CACGGCGCAGGCATAGACCATGCCGGGCAGGGTGAAGTCCGACGAGAACAGCGGCTCGCCGCGCACCTTGGCCGGGATGTCGACGCGCCTGGTGGGACGCCCTTCGCAAGGTCGGGGCCTCGGCCCGCCAGAGCCTGATCGTGGCGGCGGCCACGAAGGCCGGGGCGCCCGCCGGCGAGGTGACCATCGTCGACGGCAAGCTGCTGCGCGGCGGCAAGCCCCTGATGTCGCTGGGCGAGGCCGCCAAGCTGGCCGCCGCCGCCCCGGCCGTCGAGGGCGTTCCCAAGGACCCCAAGACCTACCGCATCGTCGGCAAGCCCACCCCGCGCGTCGACATCCCGGCCAAGGTGCGCGGCGAGCCGCTGTTCTCGTCGGACTTCACCCTGCCCGGCATGGTCTATGCCTGCGCCGTGCTGTCGCCGGTCTGGACCGGCAAGGTGGCCAGGCTGAACGAGGCCCCGGCCCTGGCCGTGAAGGGCGTCGAGAGGGTCGTCAGCTTCGAGGGCGGCGCGGCAGTGGTCGCCAAGACCCAGTGGGCGGCCATGAAGGGCGCGGCGGCGCTGGAGGTCTCCTGGGCCTCGACGGCCCATGACGGCCTGAGTTCGGTGGCCATCTCGACGGCCATGCTGGCGGGGCTGGACAAGGACGCCGAGGCGATCGGGGCCCGCAACGACGATGTCGCCAGCGTGCTGGCCGGGGCCGCGAAAGTGGTCGAGGCCGACTACGAGGTCCCCTACATCGCCCACACCCCGATGGAGCCCTGGTCGGTGACCATCGCCCCGACGGCGGACGGCGGGCTGGAGCTCTGGGGCCCGTTCCAGACGCAGGACCGCAACCGGGGCACGGCGGCCAAGGCCGCCAACCTGCCGGTCGAGAAGGTGCGTCTGCACACCCTGATGCTGGGCGGCGGATTCGGCCGGCGGCTGGGCGACGACGGCATTCCCGCCGCCGTGGCGGTGGCCCTGGCGGTGAAGAAGCCGGTGAAGGTGTTCTGGCGGCGCGAGGACGAGATCGGCCAGGGCTGGTATCGCCCCGCCCAGGTCGCCCGCATGAAGGCGGCGCTGGACAAGGACGGCAAGGTCACCGCCCTGCACATCCGCACCGCCGGCCCGTCGATGCGGGACAGCTTCGCGCCGGGCGGCCTGCCCAAGGGCCAGATCGACGGCTCCTCGGTGCAGATCCTGCCCGAGATTCTCTACAAGTTCGGGGCCTACAGGATCGACTGGGTGCGGGTCGACCAGGTCATCCCGATGGCCCCCTGGCGGGCGGTCGGGGCGACGCAGAACGGCTATTTCATCGAGAGCTTCCTGGATGAGGTGGCGCTGGCGGCGGGCAAGGACCCGGTGCAGCTGCGCCGCGAGCTGCTGGCCGACAATCCCCGCGCCCTGAAGGTGATCGACGCCGCCGCCGAGGCCGGCGACTGGGGCAAGCCCCTCCCGAAGGGCCACGCCCGCGGCTTCGCCTTCGTCTACAGTTTCGCCAGCCTCTGCGCCCATGTGGTCGAGGCCAGCGTGAAGGACGGTGTCGTCACCCTGCACAAGGTGACCTGCGTCATCGACTGCGCCCGGGTGGTGACGCCGGACGGGGCCCGCAACCAGATGGAGGGCGGCATCGTCCAGGGCCTGTCGACGGCGCTGTTCGAGGGCATCGAGGTGGCGAACGGCGCCTGCCAGAACCGCAACTTCGACAGCTATCGCCTGATGCGGATCAACGAGGCGCCCAAGGTCATCGAGACCATCTTCATCGAGAACGACGAACCGGTGCTGGGCGGCATTGGCGAGCCCGGCCTGCCGCCGGCCACCCCGGCGCTGGTCAATGCCTTGGCGAAACTGACCGGCAAACCGATCCGAAAACTGCCCATCGGCGCGACGCTTGGCCAAGCGTCGTGAAATTGTCGGCGGGGCGTCGTATGAGGACGCTCCGTTTGGTTAGTCAGGTTGCTTCATGACGCTTCGTCGCTGGTCCGGCGCCCTTGCCGGCCTTTCCGTTCTCGCCGCGGCGGGTCTCGCCCATGCGGCCGAACCGAAGCCGGCCCCCAGGCTGGTGGTGGCGATCAGCGTCGACCAGTTCAGCGCCAACCTCTTCACCCAGTACCGCGGCCGCTTCAGCAAGGGGCTGCGCACCCTGTCCGACGAGGGGCTGGTCTACGCCAACGGCTGGCAGAGCCACGCGGCGACCGAGACCTGCCCCGGCCATTCGACCCTGCTGACCGGCAAGCATCCCAACAAGACCGGCATTCCGGCCAACGACTGGCTGGACCCGGCGACGGGCCGGAACGTCTACTGCCTGAGCGCCCCGGCCAACACCATCGCCGGCGGGGCCGGCGGCCTGCCGGTCGGGCCGGACAACATGCGCGCCACCACCCTGGGCGACTGGCTGAAGGACAGCGGCCGTCCGGGGCGGGTGTTCGCCATCTCCGGCAAGGACCGCGGGGCCATCACCATGGCCGGGCACAAGGCCGACGGGGTCTTCTGGTACCGCGAGGGGTTCGGCTTCACCACCTATGTCGCGCCGGGCGAGGACGGCCAGGCCAAGCTGGCGCCGGTGCTGGGCCTGAACGCCAGGCTGAAGGCACGCTTCATGGCCAATCCGCCGTCCTGGACTTATGAGCACGACGCCTGCCGGGCCCTGGAGGCGGACTACCAGATCGGCGACTACGTCTTCCACTCCAAGGTGCCGCCCGAGCGGCTGGAATTCGACTACACCCCGCTGCTGGACGAGGTCGCGGCCGAGGGCGCCCTCTACCTGCTGGCCGAGCAGAAGCTGGGCCGGGGTCCGAACACCGACGTGCTGGCGATCAGCTTCTCCGCCACCGACAAGATCGGCCATACCTACGGGACGCAGGGTCCGGAGATGTGCGAGCAGATGTATCGGCTCGACGCCGCCATCGGCCGGCTGCTGGACGCCGTCGCCAAGGTTCCGGGCGGGGCCATCGTGGTGCTGACCGCCGACCACGGCGGCACGGACTTCCCCGAACGCTCGGCCGCGCGGGGCTTTCCGGAAGCCCGCCGGGCCGACCCGAAGATCCTCGAGCGGCTCAACACCTATCTGAAGGCGCAGTACCGGCTGGCCGACAATCCGGCCGAGTTCGACGGCTGGGGCCTGTTCCTGGTCGACAAGAACAAGGTGCGCCTGCCGCAGCCCCTGCGCGGCCGGGTCGCCGCCGCCGCCGTCGCCTTCCTGAAGAAGGAGCCGGACGTGGCCGACGCCTTCACGCTGGATGAGCTGCTGCGCACCAGGCCGCCGCGCCCGGGCACGCCGCCGGAGGAATACAGCCTGCGGGAGCGGGCGGCGCTGAGCGCCGTCGAAGGCCGCTCGACCGATGTCGCCCTGGTCCTGCAGCCGGGCATCGCGCCCCTGCGGCCGCCGAAGGCCGGCGGCGCGATGAGCACCCACGGCAGCACCTGGGACTACGACCGCCGGGTGCCGATCCTGTTCTGGTGGCCGGGGGCGGCAGGGCAGGAGCGCTTCTTCTCCATCGAGACCACCGACATCGCTCCGACCCTGGCCCATCTGGTCGGCCTGCCGATCCCGGCTGACCTCGATGGCCGATGCCTGGACCTGGGCGGCTTCGCGGTGGACGCCTGTCCCCGGGCCGCGCCGGTCCCGGTGGTGGCCCCGCCGAGTGCAAAGCCGAAGAAGGGCTGGCTGCGCTGGCCCTGGGGCCAGGGCTAGCGTCCGGGGATCAGTAGAGGTCGGTCCTGTAGTTGCTCTGCAGGCCGCCGTGGACCAGGTCGCGCTTGATCGCCAGGCGCAGCAGGGTGGCCTCGACGCCCTCGATCCGGTTCAGCTTGATGTGGGCGACCAGGGCCCCGGCCGGATCGATGTCGGCGGCGGGCAGGCCGCTCCAGAGGCCCGACCGCTCCAGCGCGGCGCTCAGGGTCGTCTGCAGGCTGTCGGCCTCGATCACCGTCGCCAGGATCGGCGTCCTGCCGTCGACCACGAAGGCCCCGCGCACCGTCTCGTCGGCGGTGAGCGCCGCCCGGCCGCGCAGCACCGCCGTCCGGTTGCAGCCGGGCGCGAGGGCCAGGGCGGCGACCTTCGGCTGTTCGATGATGTTGCGATAGCCGAAGGCCAGCCGGTTGCCGGGCCGCTCGGCCAGGGTCGCCCGGCCATCCCGCATCCGCACCAGCAGGCCGGCCGGGTCGCCCTTGGGGCTGACGTCGATCTGGCCGGCGGCGTCCATGGTGACCAGGGCCAGGAAGCGCGAGGCGTCCAGGAAGGCGGCCGGGTCGTCCGGGGCCTGCGCCTTGCCGCCGGCCCAGAAGTCGGAGCGGATCAGCGCCTTGGCGCAGTGGACGAAGCATTCCTCGACGGCGATCTCGACATGGCGCTCGCCCAGCGCCGCGATCCGGCCGTTGGCCCGCAAGGTCTCGCCGATCCCCGGCGCCAGAAACAGCAGGCCGGCCCCGACGCCGACGCTCAGCGCGCCCGGATCGTCGATGGCCTCCAGCGGGATGGAGACGCCCGTCGCCGTCACTTGGACGAACCCGGCCGGGCCGCCGGCCGCCGTCGCCGTGGGTCCGTCCGGTCCGCCGAGGCCGAGGAACAGGAAGGGGGATGCGGCGATCCAGCCGGCGGCGGCGTCGTCCAGGTGGTCGATGATCTTCATCTTCACCGGCGTGCCGGCGACCCCGATGCAGTCCTCCAGCGCCTTGACCGAACCGATCGTCTGCATGGCCGTCTCTCCCGCTCGGGGACAGGATGACCTAGTTGAGATTAAATCTCAACTAGCCGCGCAGCATCCGGGCGGCACGCGGCGCGAAATAGGTGATGACGCCGGCGCAGCCCGCTCGTTTGAAGCCGCCCAGGCTTTCGAGGATGGCCCGCTCCTCGTCGATCCAGCCGTTCTGGGCGGCGGCCATGATCATCGCGTACTCGCCGCTGACCTGGAAGGCGAAGGTGGGCATGGCGAATTCGTCGACCAACCGGCGGGCGATGTCGAGATAGGGCATGCCGGGCTTGACCATGACCATGTCGGCCCCCTCGGCGATGTCGAGGGCCACCTCGCGGATGGCCTCGTCGGAGTTGCCGGGGTCCATCTGGTAGGTCTTCTTGTCGCCGGGGTTGGCCACGTCGCCGCTGCCCAGCTTTCCCGAGCCGATGGCGTCGCGGTAGGGGCCGTAGAAGGCCGAGGCGTACTTGGCCGCGTAGGACATGATCATCACGTCCTGCAGGCCCTCGGCCTCCAGGGCCGCGCGGATCGCCCCGACCCGGCCGTCCATCATATCCGACGGGGCCAGGATATCGCAGCCGGCCCGGGCCTGGACCAGGGCCTGCTCGACCAGCCGCTCGATGGTGGCGTCGTTGACGATTCGGCCGTCCTTCAGCACCCCGTCGTGGCCGTGGGTGGTGAAGGGGTCCAGGGCCACGTCGCACATGATGCCGACCTCGGGGGCGGCGGCCTTCATGGCCTTGATGGCGCGGCAGATGACTCCGGTCTCTTCGGCCGCCAGGCTGCCCTCGGCGTCCTTCCGGGCCCCGTCGATGTGGGGGAAGATGGCGATGCAGGGGATGCCCAGCTCGCGGGCCTCGACGGCCGCCCTGGCCGCTTCCGCGACGCTGAGTCGCTCGACGCCGGGCATCGAGGCGACCGGGATGCGGCCCTCGCCCTCATGCACCACCATCGACCAGATCAGGTCGGACGGCTGCAGGCTGGTCTCGCGCACCATGCGGCGGGTCCAGTCGGCCTGGCGCAGGCGGCGCAGGCGGGTGGCGGGATAGGCGGCGAGGGGCGGAACGGTCATGGGCGCGGTGTCGCGCAACCGGCGTCGCTAGGCAAGGGCAGGGTGGGCCGGCCGGGAGGTGGTCGCCAGCCGGATGAAGCCGATGGCGGGGGCGGCCAGCGACCACAGGGTCATCAGCGCCAGGGCGACGCCGGCGGCGATCAGCAGGCCGATCATCCCGCCGCTGAGGTCGAGATCGGCGAACTTCACGTCGCCGTCGACGCTGCCCCGGCCGAGAAGATCGCCGGAAACGTCGAGGATCGCCCAGAGGCCGCAGATGCCGGCGATCAGGGCCAGCAGGAAGCCGATCCAGAAGATCTGGATCTGGAACCGGTAGTGTTCGCGCAGCACCGGTCCCGCCGTCCCCCGCTGGGTGTAGGCCAGCACCACGGCGACGATGCCCGGCACGCCGGCGAAGAAGATGGCGCCGAACAGCAGGCCGTAGTTGATCAGGCCCATCACCCGCTCGCCATCGAACCGGCGAGCCTCGTCCGTTTCGGTCATGCGGTTCTCCCGTCAGGCGGCGCACAGCTTGGCCCCTCGGGGCGCCGTCAGCAACCCCATGTCATCAAGCCGTCTCTTGGGGGCGGCCACATTCTGGCCTAGAGAGTTCCGCAGGTCGGGGGACCGAACGCGTAACCGTCCAGGAGAGACGAATGACGTCCCGTGCGAGTTGGCTGGCCCTGGCCGCCGTCCTGACCCTGACCGCCGCCTGCGCCACGACGCCGCCGCCGCCGCCGCCGCCCGTCGAGTCGGGCGCGCCCGTGCCGGTCTGGCTGGATGCGGCCCTGACCGATCCCGGCCGTCCCGCCGCCGACATGGCGCGGGACGCTGCCCGCCGCCCGGCCGAGACGCTGCTGTTCGCCGGCATCCGCCCGGGCATGAAGGTCGCCGACCTGATTCCCGGCGGCGGCTATTTCACCCGGATCTTCTCCAAGGCCGTCGGTCCTCGCGGCCGGGTCTATGCCTATGTGCCCGGCGAGTTCGCCGCCCAGGCCAAGCGCGAGCCGGCGGTGGCGGCCGTGACCAACGATCCGGCCTACGCCAACACCCGGATGATGGTCGACACCATGCCCAGGTTCACCGCGCCCGAGAAACTGGACGTCGTCTTCACGGCCCAGAACTATCACGACCTGCACACCCAGCGGATGGGTCCGGTCGACGTGGCGCGGGTCAACAAGGCGGTGTTCGCCGCCCTGAAGCCCGGCGGCCTCTACATCGTCATCGACCACACGGCCAAGGCGGGCACCGGGCTGTCGGCGGTCGATGATTTCCACCGCATCGATCCCGCCCTGGTGCGGCGCGAGATCGAGGCGGCCGGGTTCGTCTTCGACGGGCAGGGCGACTTCCTGCGCGATCCGAAAGACCGGTTGAATGTAAGCGTCTTCGACAAATCCATCCGGGGCGAGACCGACCAGTTCGTCTATCGCTTCCGCAAGCCTGGGAGGGCACGCCGATGAACAAGACAGTTTTCGCCGCCATGGCCGGGGCCGTGGCGCTGGCCTTCGCCGGCGCCGCCGCGGCCGCCGACTACAGCGGCGCCCTGAACGACCCGGCCCGTCCGGCCGACCAGAAGGCCCGTGACGCGGCCCGCAAGCCGGCCGAACTGCTGGCCCTTGCCGAGGTCAAGCCCGGCGACAAGGTCGGCGACTTCATCATGGGCGGCGGCTACTTCACCCGCATCTTCGCCGCCGCCGTCGGCCCCGAGGGCCGCGTCTACGCGGTGCAGCCGGCCGAGTTCATCAGCTTCCAGGCGAAGTACGGCACGGACCAGGACGCGGTGGTCGCCGACTACAAGAACGTCACCCCCCTGCGCCCCTCGCTCGGCGCGGTGGCCTTTCCCGAGACGCTGGACGTCATCTTCACAGCCCAGAACTACCACGACATGCACCTGAAGATGGCCCCCGAGCCGCTGGCCGGCATGGTCGACAAGGCGCTGTTCGCGTCGCTGAAGCCGGGCGGCCTGCTGGTCATCGTCGACCACTACGCCGCCGACGGCTCGGGCACGCGGGATTCCGATTCCCTGCACCGCATCGACATCGCCACGGTGAAGGCGGAAGTGCTTGCCGCCGGATTCGTGCTGGAGGGCGAAAGCGACATCCTGCGCAATCCGGCGGACCCGCGCACGGCCAGCGTCTTCGACGCCTCGATCCGCGGCAAGACCGACCAGTTCGTGCTGAAGTTCCGCAAGCCGAAGTAGAACGGTCGCCCAGACAGGCCGCCGGCCCCTGCGGCAGGGACCGGCGAGCCCTGCCTGTCAGCTGAGAAACGTTCTCGCGAGACCCGCGACGATCGGCGGACTATTCTGCCTCCGTACAAATCCTTAATTGGACAGCAGTCGGTGATGGGGGATAAACCCCCCGCCAACTCACGAGAACAAGAGGGACCGGGCCTCGAGCCGAGGGCCGGACACAAGTCGAATGGACTACAAAGCCGCGTTTCGGACCGCTGTGGAGCAGGTCCGGTCTGAAGGTCGCTACCGGGTGTTCGCGGATCTGAAGCGACACCGCGGCGCCTTTCCGCGCGCCACCTGGACGCGTGACGACGGCTCGTCCAAGGACATCATCGTCTGGTGTTCCAACGACTACCTCGGCCAGGGCCAGAACCCGGTCGTGCTTGACGCCATGCACGCGGCCATCGACGCCAACGGCTCGGGGTCGGGCGGCACCCGCAACATCTCCGGCACCACCCACCACCACGTCGAGCTCGAGCGCGAACTGGCCGACCTGCACGGCAAGGACGCGGCCCTGCTGTTCACCTCCGGCTACGTGGCCAACGAGGCGACCCTGTCGATCCTCTACAAGGTGCTGCCCGGCCTGATCGTCTTCTCGGACGAACTGAACCACGCATCCATGATCGCCGGCATCCGCAACGGCGGCGGCAAGCGCCACATCTTCCGCCACAACGACCTCGAGCACCTCGAGAGCCTGCTGGCCGACGCCCCGCTGGACGCGCCCAAGCTGATCGCCTTCGAGAGCGTCTATTCGATGGACGGCGACATCGCCGACCTCGCCGGCACGGTCGCCCTGGCCAAGAAATACAACGCCATCACCTACCTGGACGAAGTCCATGCCGTCGGCCTCTACGGCGTGCGCGGCGCGGGCGTGGCCGAACGTGACGGTGTCATGGCCGACATCGACATCATCGAAGGCACCCTGGGCAAGGCGTTCGGCGTCATGGGGGGCTACATCGCCGGCGACATCGAGATGGTTGACGCCATCCGCAGCTTCGCCTCCGGCTTCATCTTCACCACCTCGCTGCCGCCGGCCCTGACCGCCGGCGCGGCGGCGTCGGTCAAGTGGCTCAAGCAGCACAACGAGGTCCGCGAAATCCATCAGGAGCGCGCCGAGACCCTGAAGACCATGTTCCGCAACGCCGGCCTGCCGGTCATGCCCTCGGTCAGCCACATCGTGCCGGTGATGGTCGGCGACCCCGTGCACTGCAAGATGGTCTCGGACATGCTGCTGGAAGACCACGGCATCTACGTCCAGCCGATCAACTATCCCACCGTGCCGCGCGGGACCGAACGCCTGCGCTTCACGCCGACGCCGTTCCACACCGACGAGATGATGCGGGACCTCGTGCGGGCTATGGAAAAACTCTGGGCGCACTGTAATATCGCCCGCCTGGGCGGCGTTGCCGCCTAGATCCAAGCAAGAACGCCTTGGCGGCGTCGCCGCCTAACTGGAGCTACTTCCGCCGCACACCTTTCCCGAGCCCGATCTTCTTGGCGAAATCAGAGCGTCGCTCGGCGTAGGCTGGCGCGACCATCGGGTACTCCGGCGGCAGGCCCCATTTGCGGCGATAGTCTTCCGGCGACATGTCATAGCGGGCGCGCAGGTAGCGCTTCAGCATGGTCAGCCGCTTGCCGTCTTCCAGGCAGACAATGTAGTCGTGCTGCACCGAGCGGCCGATCGGCACGGCCGGCTTCGGCTTGGCCGCCGGCTGGACGGCGGTGGCCTCGCCGCCTTCGAGACCCTTCAGGGTTTCGTGGACGGTTCGAATCAAATCCGGCAGGGCGCTGGCGCCGATCGAATTGCGCGTCACATAGGCCGACACGATATCCGAGCCGAGCTGCAACAGCTCCGTGTCCGACGACTCCAGCGGTCGCATGCTGTCGGCCATCGCTTCAAAACCTTTCAAACTCAATCACTAAGAGAACTCGCCGACTTCTTTCGAGTGGCTTGGCAAGGCGAACGCCTCGCCGCCAAGCCGGTTCCGATTGATCCCCTCGCTTCCAACCCTTAACAGGACGCGACCCCGCGCCCGTTGCCGCCGGAGAGACCCCATGACCGCCCACACCAAACTCGCCCCCGCCTTCTTCGGCGCCGATCTGGCCCAGGCCGATCCGGACATCGCCAAGGCCATCGATTTCGAACTGACGCGCCAGCGCGAACAGATCGAGCTGATCGCCTCGGAAAACATCGTCTCCAGGGCCGTTCTCGAGGCCCAGGGCTCGATCCTGACCAACAAGTACGCCGAGGGTTATCCCGGCAAGCGCTACTACGGCGGCTGCGAATACGTCGACGTGATCGAGCAGATCGCCATCGACCGGGCCAAGCAGCTGTTCGGGGCGGCCTACGCCAACGTCCAGCCGCACTCCGGCAGCCAGGCCAACCAGGCGGTATTCATGGCCCTGCTGAAGCCCGGCGACACCTTCATGGGCATGGACCTGGCGGCCGGCGGTCACCTGACCCACGGCAGCCCGGCCAACCAGTCGGGCAAGTGGTTCAAGCCGGTCAGCTACTCGGTGCGCCAGCAGGACCAGCTGATCGACTACGACAGTGTCATGGAGGTCGCCCAGGCCGAGAAGCCCAGGCTGATCATCGCCGGCGGCAGCGCCTACAGCCGGGTCATCGATTTCGCGAAGTTCCGCGAGATCGCCGACAGCATCGGGGCCTACCTGATGGTCGACATGGCCCACTTCGCCGGCCTCGTCGCCGGCGGCCACTACCCCAGCCCGGTGCCGCACGCCCATGTGGTCACCACCACCACCCACAAGACCCTGCGCGGCCCGCGCGGCGGCCTGATCCTCAGCAACGACGTGGATCTGGGCAAGAAGTTCAACAGCGCCATCTTCCCCGGCATCCAGGGCGGCCCGCTGGAGCATGTCATCGCCGGCAAAGCCGTCGCGTTCGGCGAGGCGCTGCAGCCGTCCTTCAAGGATTACGGCGCCCAGATCATCGCGAATGCCGTGGCCCTGTCCGACAGCCTGCAGGCGGCCGGCCTGAACATCGTCTCGGGCGGCACCGACAGCCACGTCATGCTGGTCGACCTGCGGCCCAAGAACGTCACCGGCAAGCTGGCGGAAGAGGCGCTGGAGCGGGCCCACATCACCACCAACAAGAACGGCATCCCGTTCGACCCGCTGCCCCCGACCAAGACCTCGGGCATCCGGGTCGGCACCCCGGCCGGCACCACGCGCGGCTTCGGCGAGGAAGAATTCCGGCAGATCGGCAAGTGGATCGGCGAGGTTCTCGACGGCCTGTCGGGCAACGAGGCCGGCGATCCGGCCGTCGAGGCCCGGGTGCGCGAAGAGGTCATCGCATTGACGCGGCGCTTCCCGATCTACACTTAGTAGGTCTAAGCGCCTCGGAGGGGCCACATCATGCGTTGCCCGTTCTGCGGACACCTCGAAAGCCAGGTCAAGGACAGCCGCCCGTCGGAAGACGGCGCGGCCATCCGCCGTCGTCGCCTCTGCCCTGAGTGCGGCGGTCGGTTCACGACCTTCGAACGCGTACAGCTGCGCGAACTGACCATCCTCAAGCGCTCGGGCCGGCGCTCGCCGTTCGACCGTGAGAAGCTGGTCCGCTCGATCGCCATCGCCACCCGCAAGCGCCCGATCGATACCGAGCGGGTCGACCGCATGGTCAACGGCATCGTCCGCCAGCTGGAAAGCATGGGCGAGACGGAACTGCCCAGCAGCGCCGTCGGCGAGATGGTCATGAAGGCGCTGAAGAGCCTCGATGACGTGGCCTATGTGCGCTACGCATCCGTCTACCGCGACTTCCGCCATACGGACGACTTCGCCAAGTTTCTCAGCGACGAGGGGCTGAACGAGGAAGCCGAGGACTGACCCTTGTTCCGCTCATCCCGGCGAAGGCCGGGATCCAGATACAGCCGCGGTGTTGGGCAATTGGACCATGAAGCTGTTCGAAACCGCATCCATTCGTGGGTTCCAGCTGGATCCCGGCCTTCGCCGGGATGAGCGGAGAGGGGGGTGAATATGCGCGTCACCCTGAAACTGGCCACCTCCCTCGATGGCCGCATTGCCACATCCTCGGGCGAGAGCCGCTGGATCACCGGCCCGGCCGCGCGCGAAGAGGTCCACCGCCTGCGCGCGATCCACCAGGCGGTGCTGGTCGGGGTCGAGACCGCCATCGCCGACGATCCGGAGCTGACCGTCCGCCTGCCGGGCTTCGTCGGCATCCAGCCGGCCCGGGTCGTGCTCGACAGCCGCCAGCGCCTGCCGTCCAACACCAGGCTGGTGCATGAGGCCAATCGCCTCGACACCGTGGTGGTCTCCACGACCGATCCAAACAAGCGTTTGACTGACGCGGGGGTCACCGTGCTCAAGGTTGGGCAACAGGACGGCAGGCCCGATCTGCGCGAGGCGCTGGACGCCCTGTCCGACTGGTTGCTGTGGAAGATCACCGAGCGGCTGCCGACGGCGCTGCCGGAGTACTACGAGGGGTTCACCCCGTCGCTGCTGATCGAAGGCGGCGGGCAGGTGGCGGCCAGCTTCCTGAAAAGCGGGCTGGTCGACGCCATCGAATGGTTCCGGGCGCCGATCGTGCTCGGCGACGAAGGCCGGCCGGCGGTCGGCGAGTTTGTGCTGAACCGGCTGGCCGATGCGCCGCGGTTCAAACGGGTTGCGGTCCATGAGGTCGGCGACGACCTGTGGGAGCGGTACGAAAGGCTCTGAGATGTTCACCGGAATTGTCACCGACGTCGGACGGGTCCGCGCCGTCCGCCAGACCAACCGCGACCGCCGCTACGAGATCGAGACGGCGTACGACGTCGCCTCCATCGACATGGGCGCCTCGATCAGCCACGCCGGCTGCTGCCTGACCGTGGTCGAGAAGGGCGATACCTGGTTCGCCGTCGAGGTCTCGGCCGAGACCCTGGCCCACACCACGCTCGGCGACTGGGAGGAGGGCCATGCGGTCAACCTCGAACGGGCGGCGCGGCTGGGCGACGAGATGGGCGGCCATGTCGTGTCCGGCCATGTCGACGGGGTGGGAGAGGTGCTCTCCATCGAGCCCGAGGGCGGCTCGCACCGCTACCGCATCCGCGCGCCACGTCCCCTGCACCGGCTGATCGCCCCCAAGGGCTCGATCTCGGTCGAGGGCGTCTCGCTCACCGTCAACGAGGTCGAGGACGATGTCTTCGGCCTAAACATCATCCCCCACACCTGGGATGTGACGACCCTGGGCCGCCTGAAACCGGGTTCGAAGGTCAATCTCGAGATCGACATGCTGGCGCGATACCTCGCGCGGTGGCAGGAGACCGCCTCATGAGCCACGACACCCCCATCTCCGCCATCGAGGACATCATCGAGGACGCCCGCAACGGCCGTCCCTACATCCTCGTCGACGCCGAAGACCGCGAGAACGAGGGCGATGTCATCATCCCCGCCCAGTTCGCCACCCCCGAACAGATCAACTTCATGGCCCGCTTCGCCCGCGGCCTGATCTGCCTGTCCATCACCAACGACCGCGCCCGCGCCCTGCGCCTGCCGCCGATGGCGGCCGACAACCGCGAGAGCATGCAGACGGCCTTCACCGTCTCCATCGAGGCGAAGGAGGGCGTCACCACTGGCATCTCGGCCCACGACCGCAGCCATACCGTCGCCGTCGCCATCGACCCGACCAAGGGCGTCGACGACATCGTCACCCCCGGCCACGTCTTCCCGCTGGTCGCCAAGGACGGCGGCGTCCTGGTCCGCGCCGGCCATACCGAGGCGGCCGTCGACATCTCGCGCCTGGCCGGCCTCAACCCCGCCGGGGTGATCTGCGAGATCATGAACGACGACGGCACCATGGCCCGCCTGCCGCAGCTGGTCGCCTTTGCCCAGCTGCACGGCCTGAAGATCGGCACCATCGCCGACCTGATCGCCTACCGCCGCCGCAACGAACGCCAGGTCGAACGCGCCCTGGAGCGGCCGTTCATCTCCAACTTCGGCGGCGAGTTCCGGATGATCGTCTACCGCAACAGCATCGACAAATGCGAGCACATCGCCCTGGTGAAGGGCCGCATCGACCCCGACCAGCCGACCCTGGTGCGCATGCACCAGGTCGACATGGCCGCCGACATGCTGGGCGCGCTCGGGGCCCGCACCGACTATATTCCGGCCGCCCTGAAGGCCATCGGCGCCCATGACGGCCCAGGCGTGGCGGTCTTCATCCGCGACCCGAACCCCGCCTGGCTGAGCGAGCGCTACGGCATCGACACCGAGGCCGGCAGCCAATATCGAAACAACGCCTTGCGCGACTACGGCGTCGGGGCGCAAATCCTCCTCGATCTCGGCGTGCGCGAGATGACCTTGCTGACCTCCAGCCCGTTCAAACCGGCGGCGCTCGAGGGCTACGGGCTGAAGATCGTGGGCCGGGCCCCCATTACCGGCGATGCCGGCGGAGAGAGTGAATGATCGACGACCTCGTCCGCATCCTGATCGTCGAGGGACGCTTCTACAACGACCTGTCCGACGAGCTGCTGCGGGGGGCGACCGACGCCATCACCGCGTTCGGGGCCGAGTATGACGTCATCACCGTGCCGGGCGCGCTGGAGATTCCCGGCGTCATCGCCCTGGCCGACGAGGGCGGCCGCCGCCCGGCCGGGGTGCGATACGATGGCTTCGTCGCCCTGGGCGTGGTGATCCGCGGCGAGACCTACCATTTCGAGATCGTCTCCAACGAAAGCTGCCGGGGGGTCATGGACCTGACCCTCAAGGGCATCCCGATCGGCAACGGCATCCTCACCGTC
Organism: Caulobacteraceae bacterium; assembly: GCA_004144935.1. Lineage (GTDB taxonomy): Bacteria > Pseudomonadota > Alphaproteobacteria > Caulobacterales > Caulobacteraceae > Caulobacter. The sequence continues at coordinate 14,712 of SDZP01000044.1, forward strand.
GAGGACGAGGAGCAGGCCTGGGCCCGGGCCCGCGTTTCCGAAGGCGACAAGGGCGGCGGGGCCGCCCGCGCGGCGCTCGACGTCATCAGCCACAAGCGCCGCCTGCTGGGGGGAGCCGGCCGATGAGCGACGATGCCAAGCCCGCCTCGCTGGCCGAGGCCTTCGAGAAGCTGCAGAAGCTGGCCGACGAGAAGCCGGTTCCCAACCTCAGCGCCAAGCAGCGCCGGGCGCGAACCGTCTCGCGCCTGGCCGCCGTGCAGGCCCTCTACCAGATGGAAATGACCGGGGCCGGGGTCGAATCCGTCATCCGCGAGTTCAGCGACCATCGCTTCGACCGCGACATCGAGGGCGAGCTGCTGGCCCAGGCCGACGAGGACTTCTTCGCCGACCTGATCCGCGGCGCCGTCGGCGAGCAGGCCGACATTGACAAAGCGGTCACCGCCCGCCTGGCCTCCAACTGGAAGCTCGACCGCCTGGACGCCACCGCCCGCGCCATCCTGCGGGCCGGCGCCTGGGAGCTGCTGCGCCGCCCCGACGTGCCGCTGGAAGTGGCCATCGACGAGTATGTCGAGATCGCCAAGTCCTTCTTCGAGGGGCCGGAGCCCGGCTTCATCAACGGGGCGCTGGACGGGATCGCCAAGGATGCCAGGCGCACCTGATCCGGACGGCGAAGGGGGCGGGGAGGGCGAGTTCGACTGGATCGAACGCCTCCTCCGCCCGCTGACCCTGGGCGCCCCCGGGGCCCTGGACCTGCTGGACGACGCCGCCCTGG
>SDZP01000359.1 GCA_004144935.1 Caulobacteraceae bacterium
TGGCGGCGGCCGACGTGGCGTTGAAACTGCCGTCCGGCTCGAAGCACCAGGCGTTGAGCGCGATGGCCAGGTCGTACGCGAAGGCGTCGTCGCAGGCGAAGTAGAAGTCGATGGCCGCCGCGAACCGCCCCTCGCGGAAGAAGACGTTGTCGGGAAAGAAGTCGGCATGGATCACCCCGGCCGGCAGCCCCTTGGGCCAGTAGGCCGCCAGCCGCTCGAGATCGGCCGAGATCGTCGCCGCCAGCCCGGGCTTCAGCCCCTCGGCCGCGCCCTCCAGCCCGTCGAACAACCCGCCCCAGGCCGCCTGGCCCAGATCGTTGACCCGCCGCCCGGCGAATCCCGCCCCGGCCAGATGCAGCCAGGCCAGGCCCTCGCCCGCCTGCCGGCACTGCGCCACCGTCGGCCGCCGCGCCGACAGGCCGGGCAGGAACTGGGCCAGCGCCACCGGCTTGCCGCGAATGGCCTGCAGCACCACGCCGTCACGGTCCGGGATCGGCCGCGCCGACGGAAACCCGGCCTCGGCCAGATAGCCCATCAGGTCGAGGAAATAGGGCAGCTCCTGCGCCGTCACCCCCCGCTCATAAACGGTCAGGATGAACCGCCCGCCCGCCGTCTCCAGCAGGAAGTTGGAATTCTGGATTCCCTCGGCGATGCCCTTGAACGCCAGGGGCTCGCCCAGATCGTAGCCGGCGAGAAAGCCCGTCAGCTCCTCGTCGGTGATGTCCGTATAGACCGCCATGACGCGGGGATGGGGGAGGGAACGGGCCGGGTCAAGACCCCGCGATGCCGGGTGACTTACGTTATAACCAATGTTATACTGTCTAGGAAGGAACAGCCCGATGATTGCTCTGAAACTGACCCAGGTTGGAAACTCCGTCGGCCTGCTTCTTCCCAAGGAAGCGCTGGCCAAGCTCGGCGTCGGCAAGGGCGATGTCCTGTACCTGACCGAAGCGGCGGACGGCTCCCAGCGGATCGGGCCCTACAACCCGGAGGTCGCCCGTCAGGTCGCTCTGGGCGAAGAGATCATGGACGAGTTCAGGGACACCTTCCGCGCCTTGGCCAAATAGATGCCGGCGGATCCATCATGGCTGGAGCCGGAAGCGCTGCTCGTTCTTCACTCCCGCAGCCTGGCGCTGCATGGCGGCGCCGACGGATGCCGCGATCTGGGCCTGCTGGACTCCGCCCTGCAAAGACCCCGCAACCGCCATACCTACGAGGGCGTCAGCGATCTGGCCGATCTGGCCGCCAGCTATGCGGTCGCGATCTGCGGCAATCACCCGTTTGTCGACGGCAACAAGCGATCCGCCTTTCTGGCCCTGGTGCTTTTCCTGCGCCTGAACGGCCACCGTCTTGTCGTCGACCAGGTCGAAGCGATCCGGACCATCTTCGCCCTGGCCTCGGGCGAGCTCGGTCATGCTGATCTGACAGACTGGGTCCGGCGACACCTGCGGCCGGCCTGAGCCCTCAGTCCAGCGTCGTCCGATACCGGCTCATCGCCAGCCCCGTCACCACCGCCACGAACAGCGTCAGCGCCAGCAGGCTGCCCCAGGCATGCTCGACGCCGACGCCCTTCAGCAGCGCCCCGCGCACGATCCGCAGGAAGTGCGTCACCGGGATCGCCTCGCCCAGCGCCTGGGCCCAGCCGGGCATGCCCCGGAACGGGAACATGAAGCCCGACAGCAGCAGGGACGGCAGCAGGTAGAAGACGCTCATCTGCATGGCCTGCAGCTGGCTCCTGGCCACGGTGCTGAACAGAAAGCCCAGACTCAGCGACCCGACGATGAACAGCACCACCCCCAGGGTCAGCGCCCCCCAGCCGCCGACGAACGGCACCCCGAACAGCAACCGGGCCAGCACCAGGATGATCGCCGTCTGGATCAGGCCGATGACCACGTAAGGCGCCAGCTTGCCGACCATCACCTCCAGCGGCTCGACCGGCGTCGACAGCAGGCTCTCCATCGTTCCCCGCTCGCGCTCGCGGGTCAGGGCCAGGGCGGTCATCATCACCAGGGTCATGCTCAGCACGATGCCCAGCAGGCCCGGCACGATGTTGTAGGCGGTGATGTTCTCGGGGTTGTAGCGTCGGTGGACCACCACCTCGAACGGCGCCGATCCCGCTTTTCCGGCCAGCGGTCCGGTCAAATCGTGGCTCAGCGCCTGGCCGGGCAGGCCCGCCACCGCCGCCACCGCCCCGCCCACCGCCGTCGGGTCGGAGGCGTCGGCCTCGATCAGCAGCTGGGCGTGGTCGCCGCGCACCACCCGCCGACCGAAGTCGCGCGGGATGGTGATGGCGAACTGGGCGCGGCCCTCCTCGATGGCGGCGTCCAGCTCGGCCGGGCTGCGGGCCTCGGCGACGAAGCGGAAGTAGTCGGTGTTGTCGAGGGCGACCAGCACCGAGCGGCTGAAGGTGCTGCGGTCTTGGTCCAGCACGATGGCCGGCAGGTTGTGCGGGTCGTTGTTGATGGCATAGCCGAACAGCAGCAGCTGGAAGATCGGCACCCCCAGGATCATGGCGTAGGTCAGCCGGTCGCGGGTGAGCTGGATGAACTCCTTGATCAGCACCGCGAGGATGCGCTGCCCCGAAAGCGAAGAGGCGGTCATGCGAAGTTGTCCTCCGCCCGGTTCATCAGATGGATGAAGACGTCCTCGATGGTCGGCCGGGCCTCGGTCCAGGTCAGGCCCGGCCGCCGATAGGGGGCGATCGCCGCCTCCAGCGCCGCCCGGTCGACGCCGCTGACATGCAGCGCCGATCCGAACGGCGCCGCCATCTCCACCCCCGGCAGCCTCGAAAGCTCCGTGGACAGATGATCGGCGCCGTCGCCCTCCGCCCGGAAGGTCACCAGGTGCGACTCGTCGATCAGCTGCGCCGTCGTGCCGCGCGCCATCAGCCGGCCATAGGCGATGTAGGCGATGTCGTGACAGCGCTCGGCCTCGTCCATGTAGTGGGTGGAGACCATCACCGTCAGGCCGCCGGCCGCCAGCCCGTGGATCTCGTCCCAGAACTCGCGCCGGGCCTTGGGGTCGACCCCCGCCGTCGGCTCGTCGAGCAGCAGCAGGTCCGGCTCGTGCAGGGTCGCGGCCGCCAGCGCCAGCCGCTGCTTCCAGCCGCCCGACAGCGAACCCGCCGCCTGGCCCCGCCGCGAGGTCAGGCACAGCTTCCCCAGCGCCGCATCGACCCGCCGCCGCCGGTCGTCCATGCCATAGACCCGGGCGGTGAAGTCCAGGTTCTCGGCGATGGTCAGGTCGTCATACAGCGAGAACTTCTGGGTCATGTAGCCGGTGCGCCGCTTGATCACCCGCGCGTCCTTGCGGAAATCCAGCCCCAGCACCTCCCCCTCGCCGCTGTCGGGGGTCAGCAGGCCGCACAGCATCCGCATGGTGGTGGTCTTGCCCGAGCCGTTGGGCCCGAGGAAGCCGGTCACCTTGCCGGCCTGCACCTGGATGGCGAGGTCCTGGACCACGTGCTTGTCGCCGAACGACTTGCTCAGGTGGCGGACGTCGATGGCGAGCGCAGCGGTCATCGGGCGGCGCACCTCTCCCTTCCCCCTCGAGGGGGGAAGGGCCGGGGATGGGGGTGTTCGC
>SDZP01000045.1 GCA_004144935.1 Caulobacteraceae bacterium
TCCTGGATCAGGTCCAGGAACTGCAGGCCGCGGTTGGTGTACTTCTTGGCGATGGAGATCACGAGGCGCAGGTTGGCCTCGACCATTTCCTTCTTGGCCTGGCGGGCCTCGCGCTCGCCCTTCTGCACGGTCTGGACGATGCGGCGGTAGTCGTCGATCGGCACGCCGGTTTCGGTGGCCAGCGCCGCCACTTCCTGGCGGATGTCGCCGACGCTGTTGACGTCGTTCTCGACGAACTTGGTCCAGCGCACGCCCAGCTGCTTGACCGTCTCCTGCCACTTCGGATTCAGCTCCTGGCCGAAGTAGGCTTTCAGGAACTCGCCGCGGCTGATGCCGTAGCTGTCGGCCAGGCGCAGCAGGCGGCCTTCCAGGGCCATCAGGCGCTTGTTGATCGCATAGAGCTGCTCGACCAGCGCCTCGATGCGGTTGTTGTTCAGCTTCAGGGTCTTCAGCTTGCCGACGATGGCGCTGGAGGCTTCCAGGTAGGCCTTGCGGTCGGCTTCGGTGAGGTCCTCGCCGCGCAGGCGACGCTCGACCAGCTTTTCCTGCAGCGGGCGGAAGCCCTCGAACTCGGATGCGATGCCGTCCAGCGTCTCCATGACGCTTTCCCGCAGTTCGCCTTCCATGGCGCTGACGGTCGGACCGGCGCCGTCATCAAAGTCGTCGTCGTCCTCTTCGCCTTCTGGCTTCTCTTCGCCTTCGGCCTTCTCCTCGGGCTCGGCGGCCTCGCCGTCTTCCGACGGGACGATCGGCGGGGCGGCCGGGAACATGACGCCGTAGGTGCCCTCGAGGTCGATGACCTCGCGCAGCAGGATACGGCCGGAGCCCAGCTCCTCGCGCCAGACCATGATGGCCTCGAAGGTCAGGGCGCTTTCGCAAAGGCCGCGGATCATGGCGTCGCGGCCGGCCTCGATGCGCTTGGCGATGGCGATCTCGCCCTCGCGGCTGAGCAGCTCGACGCTGCCCATTTCGCGCAGGTACATGCGCACCGGGTCATCGGTACGGTCGTAGGCGGCCTTGGTCTCGGCCTCGGTGGTGATGGAGGTCTCTTCGCGGTTGGCCACCGCGCCGCCTTCGCCTTCACCGGCGTCTTCTTCCGCCTCGACGACGTTGACGCCCATTTCCGACAGCATGGCCAGGGTGTCTTCGATGGCGTCTGGGCTGACTTCCTCCGAAGGCAGCACCTTGTTCAGCTCGTCCATCGTGACGTAGCCGCGGGCCTTGGCCTGCTTGATGAACTTCTTGACGCCGGCATCGGTCAGGTCGAGCAGCGGGCCGTCAGCGGTGGGGGCTTCGGCGGGTTCCGGCGGCTCGGCGGTGGTGTTGCTCATCAATTGTCTCCGATAGCGTCGCAGGACCCGGGGAGTGGGCCGCGCCGCTTAAAAATTTCCTGTACGTCGATCTTTCAGGGTTCGACCGGGCCGAAAGGTTCCCGAAATCGCCGCACGAGGCCGTGTCAATACGTCGCAGGTTTTGCGCCAGGTCCGCCATGCGAAATAGCCCCGCGGGGAAGTCCCCCCTCGGAGTCGACGGCGTTCCGGGCGCCTGTGCAACGGCTTGTCAGCCGACTGTTTGGCGTTCCCAGGGACCTTTACGGGCGGCGACGGAAGACATCTTTTTTGAGCTGGGGGCGCGCGCTACGGCGGCCCGGTCGATGTCGGTCACAACCTGTGCAAATCCACAGACCGGCAAATGGCGGTCCCACCCCTGTGAGTCAAGGGGCGGATAACCCTGCAGGCAGATGAAATGTCAGGGCAATTTCGCCCTGCATCCACAGATTGCCCTAGTGCTGGCCGCGCGCGGCGCCCTGGGCCTTGCGCAGGCCGACCGAGCTGGCGTCGGTGAAGTCGGCCTGGGCCAGCTTCTTGGTGGATCCGGCGGTGTCGTGACCCTGGGCGGCCAGCAGGCCGTCGAGACGGGCCTTGGAGGCCTTGAAGCGGGCGACGTCGGCGCCGCTGAGGATCGAGCCGGTCGGCACCTTGGCCCCGATCGGATTGACCCGGCCGCCCTTGAAGAAGATTTCGTAATGCAGGTGCGGGCCGGTGGAGGCGCCGGTGGATCCGACGTAACCGATCACCTGGCCCTGGCTGACGTGCACGCCTGGACGGATGCCCTTGGCGTAGCGTGACATGTGGCCATAGCCGGTGGCGTAGCCGCCAGCATGCTTGATCTTCACCCAGTTGCCATAGCCGCCGTAGCGGCCGGCCATCTCGATGGTGCCGTCGCCGGCCGCCAGGATCGGGGTGCCGGTGCCGGCCCCGAAATCGATGCCCTGGTGCATGCGGCTGTAGCCGAGGATCGGGTGGCGGCGCATGCCGAAGGTGCTGGTGATGCGGGCGCCATCGACCGGCGTGCGCAGCAGGGCCGATTTGATGTTCTTGCCCAGGTCGTCGAAGAACTGGACCTTACCGTCGGTGCGGGTGAAGCCGTAGAACTTCATGCCCTTCACCTGGGCGTACTGCAGGTCGCCGGCCTCGATGGTGCGGCCGCTGTCGGTGACCTTGCGGTCGAACACCAGGCAGAACTCGTCGCCTTCCTTGATGTCGCGGCTGAAGTCGATCTTGTGGCTGAACAGTTTGGCGGCCTGGCTGACGATGGCCGAGTTGGCCCCGACGACGCTCGCGCTCTCATGGAAGCTGCCGTGCATCTCGCCGCAGGCGACGGTGGTCTCGTCACGGACCTCTTCGGCCATTTCCCGCAGGCGCAGGGCGCCGTCGAAGGTGCGCGAGACGGTGATGGTCTTGGCCTGGCCGGTCCGCATGGACAGGCCGATCAGCCGGGCCGGGCCGCGCTTGTTCTCGGGGCGGGCGACGGAGGCGATGAAGTCCATGCCGGCGCGGATGTTGACGGTGTCAACGACGCCCGAGAGCGTCTTGATCACGGCGCGGGCCTCGCCCTCGCCGACGCCGGTGCGCTGGACGGCGTCTTCCAGGGTCTCGCCGGGGCGGACCTCGACGGCGATGCTTTCACCGCGATTGAAGCCGGGCAGGGCCTCGGCCTGGGCGAAGGCCATGTGTTGCAGGGCGGCGAAGGCGGCGGGGTCCATCGGCGGAGTGATGGAGGTCTGGGCGGGCTCGCCCATTCGCCAAGCCAGGGCCAGGACCGCGAAACCGGCGACGCCGACAAACAGTTTTGGCGCGATGCGGGTGGTCGGGCGTCGCGGATCAAATTCTTGCATGCATTCCCCCGTCGCGGAGCGGCCTCATGGGTGAGACCGGCCAGTCGCTTCAGAATGGTACGGCTGGGACGCCCCCCAGCAATTCACGGGCCGGTTCTTGCCCGGCTCACCCCTTGAAAGGCAAGCAATATTCAGTGCTTCGGTCGTTTTGTCACGCCAATGGTTAACAAAGCGCCGAGGCCGGCCGGGGCCTACAGCAGGTCCAGCACCCGCTCCTGCGGCCGGCAAAGCGCCGCCCCCTTGGGCGTCGTCACGATCGGGCGCTCGACGAGGGCCGGTTCGGCGACCATGGCGTCGAGGATGGCCTCGTCGCTGACGCCTGGTGCGGTGAGGCCCAGTTCCGTCGCCCGGTCGCCCTTGGTGCGCAGGATGTCGGCCGGCCTGGCGTCCATGGCTTGCAGCAGATCCTTGAGCTGGGGCTTCGTCCAGCCGGTCTTCAGGTACTCGACCACGGTCGGTTCGAGGCCGCGCTCGCGCAGGATTTCCAGCGTCTTGCGCGACGTGCCGCAGGCGGGGTTGTGGAAGATGGTCACGGTCATGCGGCGTTTCCTAGCAACCCGCTCCGACGATCACCAGCGGACGATGGCCTTGCCGGTGACGCCGGTGGAGCCGCTGAGGTTCCAGGCCATCGAATGATCGGCCGATGGGCGCGGTCGCGCCGCCGCCGGGGGCCAGGCCTCGAGCACCGTGCCGAAGTCGACCTCTGCCTGGCCGGCGTCCGCCTTGACCGGCCGGAAGCTGATGGTCAGCGGCTGGCCGGAGCCGGCCCAGCGCAGCCGGTGGACCTCGCCGGGCTTGCCGAGCCAGGCCGTCCGCTGGCCCTGGACGACAACCTCGGCCACGGCCGCGCCCAGCCTGATGTTCAACCGGGCGAGACGGGCGCCGGGCGGCGGGGTCAGGACCATGGTCACGCGGCCATCCGGTTCGATGCGGCTTGCGAAGGTCGGCAGGGCGACTGGCGCGCCTGGAGTGGAGGTCAGAGAGACGGGCTGGTCGAACAGGGGCGGCAGGCTGGCCTTCACGGCCGCCTTCGAATGCGGAGACGGCGCCGTCTGCTTGAGGATTGAGACGCCGGGTTCGCCGCCGTCCTGAATCACCATCCAGGCATGACCCGCGTGGCTGTCGGTCACATGCATGACGCTGTCGGCCTGAGGATAGCGCGGGGTCCAGGGGGCTACGGTGGCGGTGATGACGGCCAGGGCGGCCAGAACGACAGCGGCCCACAGGCCGGCCAGGACGAGGCCGTCGGCTTTTGCGCGCTCCCCGTCCGGTTGCGCGAGCGGCCAGAGCACCATCAGGGCCAGCAGGGCGAAGAGGCCAAGCAGGGCCGGGAAATCCAGGCCCTGCGCGGTCAGGTGGACGTAGGCGCCGAGCCAGCCGCAGACGATGGCGGCGAGCGCGGCGAGCACGGCGGTGACGCGCGTGTCGGCTCCCCAACGGCTGACAGCGGCGCCGAGGGCGGCCAGGGTCAGCGGCCAGGCGACGAGGAAGGCGGTTTGGGCCGCGAACACTTGCAGGGCGGTGGCCAGCACCAGGCCCAGGCAGAGCACGCCCGCCCAGGCGGCGTTGCGGGGGAGGGCGGCGCGACGGGCCAGAAACAACAATCCGGCCACGACGCCGAGCCCCAGGCCGACCGGGTCGAAGCCGCCGGCCAGGCTGCTCAGCCCTCCGATCAGCACGCAGAGCAGCGGGGTCAGCCAGCGCCGCCGCACCGCCCTGCCGGCCAACTGGGCGCCGATCAGGGCGGTGGCCGTGCCGATGACGAAGATGGCCGTCTCCCATGCCGGCCAGGCAGCCAGCAGCGGGCGTTGCTCCAGGAAGCCGAACCCGACCCCCGTCCACCGGCGTGCGACATGCAGCAGGAGCGCCGCGAGGAGGGTGGTCGCCAGGGCGATGGCCGCGCCCCTCAGCCCGTCCTGCCAGCGCAGCCGCTCACCCGCCGCCCTGGCCCGTCGGCCGGCCAGAATGAGCAGGCCGCCGGCGAGGGCCAGCAACAGCCAGCCCACGATCGGCGGATAGGCCAGGATATGGTCGCCGAACGTCTGGCTGTAGACGGCGCTGGGCGCCTTGCCGGGCAGGGGCTGGGCGGAGGCGAACTCGGCGGTCGCGGCAAGAACCTGCTCGCCCATCGACTGCACCGAGCCGGGGTCGAGGTTTGCGATAGTGGAGGTCGGGGAATGGTAATCGAACTGGCGGCCGATGAAGGCGAAGTTCAGGCCGGTCATGCCCATCCGCTTGGGCACAGAGAAATCGGTGTCGTTGGGCATCTTCTCATACAGGAAGACGGCCAGGGCGCTGCTGATCGGGCCCTTGGCAGAGGTGCGGTAGCGGGCGATCAGGTCGCCGTTGTCCCTGCCGGTCTCGAACATGTTGGCCCGGCCGCCGCCGCCGCGCGCCTCCATGTTGATGATCAGGCCTGTCCTTTTGGCCAGGGGATGCTGGCCGAAGTAGGGCTCGGCGCCGCTGAGACCCCATTCCTCGCCATCGGTGATCAGGACGATGACGTCGCGGGCCGGCGCCCCCTTGGCCCCGAGGGCACGAATGACCTCCAGGCTGGCGGCGACGCCGGTGGCGTCGTCGGCCGCGCCGGGCGAGCCGGGGGCGCTGTCGTAGTGGCTCATCAGCACGATGGCGGGCGCGGTCCGGTCCTTGCCGGGCAGGATGCCGATCAGGTTCTGGACATGAGCCCCGGCCAGCCATTGCGGATAGTCCGGCGAGAAGCTCAGGGCGTCGGTCTCCTGGACCGTGGGCGACAGCCCCAACTGCGTCATCCGTCCCAGCAGGTAGTCGCGGACCTTTGCGTTGGCGGGCGAGGCGACGGGGTGCGGTTCGCGGGCGATGACGGCGATGTCGCGCAGCGCCCGCTCGGCCGAGAAGGCGTCGGCGGGGGAGGTCGCGGGCGCGGGCTTCGGAGTGATCGTCCCCTGCCAGGCCAGCAGGACGGCCCCCAGCAAGGCCAAGGCCAGCCAGCCGTATCGCATCCAGTCCTTGCTCATGACGCCCTCCCCAGGAGCGGGGCAGGGGGCCATGCACTGCCGGGGTTGGCAAACGAAAACGCCCGCCGGTGAGGGCGGGCGTCTCCGTACTCGAAATTCAAAAACCGATCAGGCGGCGACGATGCTTTCCTGCGGGTCGCGCAGGACGTAGCCGCGGCCCCAGACCGTCTCGATGTGGTGCTGGCCGCCGCTGGCCGTGGCCAGCTTCTTGCGCAGCTTGCAGATGAAGACGTCGATGATCTTCAGCTCCGGCTCGTCCATGCCGCCGTAGAGGTGGTTGAGGAACATCTCCTTGGTCAGGGTCGTGCCCTTGCGCAGGGAGAGCAGCTCCAGCATCTGGTATTCCTTGCCGGTCAGGTGGACGCGGGCGCCCGCGACCTCGACCGTCTTGGCGTCAAGGTTCACCGCGATCTCGCCGGTGTTGATGACCGCCTGGGCGTGGCCCTTGGAGCGACGGACCACCGCATGGATGCGGGCGACCATCTCGTCCTTGTGGAAGGGCTTGGTCATGTAGTCGTCGGCGCCGCCGCCGAGCGTCTTGACCTTGGTGTCGATCTCGGCCGAACCCGAGAGGATCATGATCGGGGTGTTGATCTTGCCGTTGCGCAGGGTGCGCAAGACATCCATGCCGCTCATGTCGGGCAGGTTGAGGTCCAGCAGGATGAGGTCGTAGTCGTAGATCTTGCCCAGATCGACGCCTTCCTCGCCCAGGTCCGTCGTGTAGACGTTGAACCCTTCAGACTTGAGCATGAGCTCGATCGTCTGCGCGGTCGCGCTGTCGTCCTCGATCAGTAGAACCCGCATCAAAATCCTCCCCGCGCCCAGCGGCCGTAAAAATCTTGCACCGGGCGGAATCCGCCGTCGTTGCCCGCCGTTAACTTCCGGCGGGTCCGGTTTAAGACTGGTTAATGGTGAACGGCCTGTTGGAAAGAATCGTTAAGCCGATTTGCGAATCGGGGGCAAGCGGGTGATTCCGCAACATGAGTCAGGGCTGGGATGACTCTTTCGTGATCGGCCGTCCGGGCGTCTCGAAAGCCTTGTGGCATTGGGGTTGGGCGCTGTTGTGGCGCCGATGACTCACCTCGTGGGCGCGTCGCTTTGACTCATCGGGCCGGCGACGGCGTGTCGCGGCAGGATTAAGGGGTCAGGCGGCCGCCTTGGGGAAGACACCGGCCCGCCAGAGCGAGGAGGCGGGGGCTTTGCCGATCTTCTGGCCGATCCAGCCGGCCGTTTCGATCAGGCCGTTAAGATCGAGGCCGGTCTCGAAGCCGGCCCGCTCCAGCATGTAGACCAGGTCCTCGGTGCCGATGTTGCCGGTGGCGTTGGGGGCGAACGGGCAGCCGCCCAGGCCGCCGACCGAGGCGTCCAGCACATCCACCCCGGCCTCGACGCCGGCGAAGGCGTTGGCCAGGCCGGTGTTGCGGGTGTCGTGGAAGTGCAGCCGCAGCCGGGTGTCGCCGACGACATGGCGGACGGCCTCGACGCGTTTCCTGACCGTCCAGGGATCGGCCACGCCGATGGTGTCGGCCAGGGCGATTTCGTCGACGCCCAGGGCCGCGCCGGCCCGGGCGATGGAGACCACGGTGTCCAGCGGCACCTCGCCCTCGAACGGACAGCCGAAGGCGACGGAAATGGTCAGGCTGATCGGTGGGCCGCCTGCAGCTGCCTTTTTGCCGGCAATGGTCGAGAGGGTGGCGATCTGCTCTTCGACCGAGGCGCCCTGGTTGCGGATGCCGAAGCCGTCGCTGGCGCAGACCACGACGTTGGCCTCGTCGCAGGCGGCGGCGACGCAGCGGTCCCAGCCCCGCTCGTTGAGCACCAGGCCGATGCGGCTGCGCGAAGGGTCGGCGGGCAGGGCGGCCATGATCTCCTCGGCGCCGGCCATCTGCGGCACGCGCTTGGGGTTCACGAAGCTGACCACCTCCTGGCGTTTGACGCCGCAGGCCTCCAGCCGGGTGATCAACTCGACCTTGTCGGCCACCTCAAGGATGGCCTCCTCGTTCTGCAGGCCATCGCGGGCCCCGACTTCGACGATCTCGATCAGGCGGGTCATGGGTGCTGTCCTCAGGGGGCGTCGTCGTCGGCGGTGGGCCTGGGCGCCTGGGCGCCGCGCGAGGCCGGGGTGGCGGCCGCCGGCTGGCGGGCCAGATCGGTCCGGCGCGGCACGCCGCGGTAGAAGGTCAGGTCCATCTCGTCGCCGTTGCTGTAGTTCAGCGCCTTGAGCCGGGTGATTGGATCGATGGGCACGCCGGAGGCCTTCATCAGCGCCAGGAATTCCTTCTGCTCGCGCTTTTCGACGATGGCGGGGCGGCCTTCGGCCAGGGCGCGGACGGCGTCCTCGGGGCCGCCGAGGCCGGTGCGGGTGCCGAGCGCGAAGACCAGGCTGGCCTCGGAATATCCGGCCACCTCGACGGGGCCGGGGGTGCGGCCGACCTTGGGGGCCAGGCCCGTGCGCTCCAGCGCCAGCACCACCCGCTTGGCCGGCCAGAAGGGCTCCAGACGGGGGGCGAGCTGGCCGAAGAAGGCGGCGTGGGCCAGCAGGCCCAGGGCGCCGGCGACGAGCACCGCGGTGACCGCGCTGCGGCGATAGAGCAGCACGGCGCCGACCACGCCGGCGGCCAAGAACAGGGCGCCGGTGAGAATGGCCCAGACCAGATCCGGCGCGTCGCCGTACATCACCATCAACGCCCCGATGAGGACGGTGAAGACCACCGCCCCGAGACCGGCGACGATCGCCCCGGCCAGCTTCAGCCGGCCGCTCAGCGCCGTCTGCAGGCTGGCGGCCATCAGCCAGAACAGGGCCCCGTGGGCCGGAAGGCTGTAGTGGAAGAGCTTGGTCGGCAGGATCTCGAAGATCAGCCAGGTGGGGACCAGCCAGCAGAGGGCGAAGCGCACCCCGGGCTCGCGCCGCTGGGTCCAGCCCAGCACCAGGGCGGCGGGGATCAACAGGCCGTAGGGAAACAGGGTGAAGGGCGAGAGCAGCAGGTGGTAGCCGAAGATGCCGCCGTGCCGCTCATGGCCGCCGACCAGCTTGGGCGCCAGATCGCCGCCGATGGCAGAGCCCCAGAAGGCCCCGTCGGTGGCGACGCTAATGGCTACGGCCCAGGGCCCGCAGATGGCCAGGATCAGCACCAGCCCCCAGCCCCAGCCAATGTCCTTCATCCAGCGGGCCTGGCGGTCCCAGGCCCACAGCGCCGCCAGGGCCAGCAGCAGCACCATCAGGATCACCGGCCCCTTGATCAGGATGCCCAGGGCCACGGCCAGCCAGAGCAGCAGCTTTGTTCGCCAGCCTGTGGTCAGCAGGCCCCTGTGGGCGGCGTACTGCCGGGCCAGGGCGGCCATCGCCAGGGTGGTGCAGCCGGCCAGCATGGCGTCGGTCTTGGCGATGAAGGCCTCGGTGCTGAGCAGGAAGGAGGCGGCGAACATCGCCCCCGCCAGCAGCGCCGTCCGCTCGCTCCAGAAGGCCCGGGCGCCCCAGACACAGGCGGCGGCCGCCAGCATCGCTCCCAGCAGGGAGGGAAGGCGGTAGGGCCAGATGTCGCGGTCCTCGACGTTGGAGAACATCGCCACGCTGGCCGCCTGCAGCCAGTGGATGCCGACCGGCTTCTTGTCGCGCGGCTGGTCCTGGAAATTGATGGAGACGTAGTCGTCGGTCTCCAGCATCTGGGCCGTGGCCTGGGCGAAGCGCGACTCGTCGCGGTCCAGCGAGGGCATGGCCATCAGCCCGGGCAGGCCGGCGAGGCAGGCGATGAAGGCCACGACGGCGACGCCGCGCCAGCCCTTGGCCAGCATGTCCAGACGGGATTCTAGGCTCATGGACGGGTAGATAGCATTGGCGGCGGGTTGGGCATAACTCCTCACCTCCTTGCTCCCCTCCGCTCATCCTGACGCACGTCAGGATCCACCCGCTGCGCCGGCGCCTGGCCCGTGGGTCCTGACTTGCGTCAGGACGGTCGGACGTTGGGAATTTCCCCTTCCGCCAATCCCGCTCTATTAGAGCCCCATGAGCACTCCCGACTATTCCATCGTCGTGCCCGTCTATGACGAAGGCGAGGCGGCCCCGTTGCTGGCCCGCGAGATCGCCGCCGCGTTCGGTGAGCGGTCCTACGAGCTGATCTTCGTCAACGACGCCAGCAAGGACGACACCCAGGACCGGCTGACCGCCCTGAAGGGCGAGATCCCCCAGTTGCGAGTGCTGGTCCACCGCAAGAACAGCGGCCAGAGCCGGGCCATCCGCTCCGGCATCCTCGAGGCCCGTGCCCCGATCATCGTCACCCTCGACGGCGACGGCCAGAACGACCCGGCCGACGCCCCGCGCCTGGCCGAACGGCTGAAGGCCTCGCCGCCGCAGCTCGCCCTGGTCGGCGGAGAGCGGGTCAAGCGCCAGGATTCCGAAGCCAAGCGCTGGGCCAGCCGCTGGGCCAACCGCATCCGCCGGCGGCTGCTCAACGACAACTGCAACGACACCGGCTGCGGCCTGAAGGCCTTCCGGCGGGAGGCCTTTTTGCGGCTCCCCTATTTCGACCACATCCACCGCTACCTGCCGGCCCTGATGCTGCGCGAGGGCTATGAGGTGGCGTTCGAGCCGGTCAACCACCGGCACCGGGAGACGGGCGTTTCCAAGTACAACAACTGGGGCCGGCTGAAGGCCTCGGTCAGCGACCTCCTGGGGGTGATGTGGCTGAACACCCGGGCGCGCAATCCGCTGGGCGTCGACGAGGTCTGAGCGATCGGCGCGGTCTTGAAGGGCATGAGCTCCCGCCCTTGACGGAATTCTACATCTGTAGGCCAATGAGCCTACACTTGTAGTCCGGAATTTCGCCATGCGCGCCGCCGTCCTCCTCCTGCCGCTGCTGCTGCTCGCCGCCTGCGACGGCAAGGCCTCCGCCGCCAAATTCCGCGCCCGCCAGGCGGCGATCGATCCGCCGCATCTGTGGTCGGTCGAGATCGTGCCGGCGGTGGCGGGGGTGAAGCCAGTCACCGTCTGCGCAGACAGCCGCATCGCCAAGGGCCTGGCCCGGCCGGCGGTGACGGCCGGCGACGCCTTCTGCCGGCCGATGGGCAAGGAGGTGGTTTCGGGCGGGACGCGCATCCAGCGCTGCGACCTCAACGGCGAGACCTGGGTGACCACGGCGGCGGTCACCGGCGACCTGACCCGCGACTTCACGGCCGTGCAGTCGGCGACCCCGGTCAGCGGCGCGCAAGGCTACCGCCAGGCCCGGCGCTACCAGCGGCTGGGAGACTGCCCGGAGGGCTGGAACGTCGGCGACAGCACCGATCAGCAGGGGCGCAAGGTGAAGGGGCAGTCGGGGCTGCTAGCGATGATCGCGGGGTAGGGGGAAGGGGCCCAGTTTGGGCCTCCGGCCCGGTCCTGACCGGCTGCATAAACCCTTCCTGCACCCACCTTCCCGACTCTGGCCTGCCTGAATGAGAACAGGCAGGCAGCCGATGTTCGAAGACGCCAAGATCGAGACTGTCGCTGAGCCCGGAGGGGCGGAGCAGTCATCCGCATCCCTGCTGCGCCTCGCCAGCGCGGACGCCGTCGCGACCCTCGATCACCTGCAGGCCAGCGGCCTGGTGGCGCAGGGCCGGGTCAACGTCATCAGCCTGCAGGCCATCGCCGATCAGCTGGGGCGCCGCTGGGACGTCCGGCGCGACCTGGTCCACGACCATGTGAAACGCAGCCTCGAGCGGCAGTTCGGCGGGCAGAGCCTGTTCCAGCAGGTCTCGGACACCGACTATGTGATCTGCCAGCCGGAGGCGAGCGCCCTGGCCGGGCAGGCCCGATGCCTCAACTGCCTGCGGGAAATCCTGCACCATTTCCTGGGGGCGGCCCAGAACGCGGACCTTCGCATCCATGCGGTGACCCGGATATCGCCCGAAGGCCTCTACGGAGAGCTGCTCGACATCGCCGCCGTCGAGCAGGCGGAATTGACGGAGGTCGAGGCGGTTGCGGCCGCCGCGATCGACCGCTGGTCGCCGTTCGTCTCCTCCAGCGGCCAACGGATCAGGGTCTCCTGCGCCCTGGAGCCGGTGATCCTGCTCAGGACTTCCAGCAAGATCGGCTACCGGCTGGCGCGCAAGGTGCTGGACATGCCGAGCGACCGGCCGCTGACCGCCGCCGAGCAGCGCAACCTCTCCCGGGCCGACATCCAGCGGATCGACTGCGCCACCATCGCCCGGGGCCTGGACCGGGTCCGCGCCGAAGGCCGCCAGGCCCGGTGCTCCAGCCTGGTGGTGCCGGTCTCCTACACCACCCTGTCGAGCCGGGAGGGACGGGCGGTCATCGTCGAGCTGTTCCGCCGCGCCCAGGCGGCGGTCCGCCACGGGGTGATCTGCGAGATTCGCGACATCGAGGGCGTCCCGACGGGCGCCCTGACGGCGGCGGCTGCCGCAATCCGCCCCTTCTGCATCTATGTGGTCGGCCGACTCAACGAAACGCCGGTCGGCCGGCTGGACGGGCTGAGAGGCGTCAGGCTGCAGGCCCTCATCGCCGACTGCCCGCCGGGCCTGGCAGGAGACGCCGACTTCACCGGCTGGGCGCGGGGGGTGCTGGCGGCGTCGCGCCCGGTGTCCCGATCGGTGATGCTGTGCCAGTTGGCATCGGCCCGGCAGCTGGCCATCGCCGCCATGCTGGGCGCCACCCATGCCAGTTTCCGGGGCGCCTGAGGGCGCGGCGAGAGGGCGCAGTGGCGCCCTGGCGCCCGAGCCCCTACATACGCGCCTTGCCTTCCGCAAGGGAACCCCGTCCCGTGGCTCTCGAAGGCGCTGGCGAAGAGCGCCGTTCACTTGACCGCCGAGAATCTCGAGCGGGGCCATGACCCCGCCGCCCTGCCACGTCTGGTGGCGTCGCAGTACCCCAAGGCCGCGCTGCGTCTTCTGCGTCCGCTCGCCGACCTGCTCTGCGTGGCGCGGGAAGCCTGTGGTGGCGATTTCGACAAGTTCCTGATCATGCTGGCCGTGGCGATCCGCACCACGGAGCACCCGCTGTTCGCCACCTATGCCCAGGAGGAGTTGCTGGGCGGGGCCATTCCGGTGTTCCCGAGCCTGGGGACGAATGTCCGCTCGGTCGCCGATTCCCTGGGGCTTCCCAAGGAGACCGTCCGGCGAAAGGTCGGCAGACTGATCGAGGCGGGCTGGATTGTCCGGCAGGGCCAGGAGTTGCGGTTCACCGACCATGCCTACAGGGAACTGGCCGGGGCGCGGGTCGGGATCGAGCGCCTGGCGGTGCGCAACTTCGAGGTCGTCGCCGACCTCGTCCGCAAGGCCGCCGGGCCCTGCGAGGCAGCCGGCGCCGGTCAGGCCAGGGGCTAGGGCCAAGTCTGTGGGGGCGCCACGCAGGCCTAGGTCGGATAGCTGCCCGGCCCCATCGCGACCAGATCGGCGATCTTCGACAGCAGATCCTCAGGGCCCAGCGGCTTGCTGAGGGTGGTGTCGGCGCCGACCATGGAGGCCATCTTCAGCAGGTCGAGGGTGCCCAGGTGACCCCGGCCGCTGATCGCCAGGATGCGCATGGTCGGATAGCGCCATTTGACGGCGTTGATCAGCTCGATGCCGTCGCCATCGGGCATGATGATATCGGTCACCAGAATGTCCGGCCGTTCAGACTTGAGAACGTCCTGCGCCTTGCCGCCGTCCTTGGCCTCGACAACCTTGTATCCGGCTCCGCTCAGCAGGCGGCTGACCGCGGAACGGAAGGCCGCGTCATCGTCGACGACCAGAATGGATTTCGATGCCATGTACGTGCCCACCAACCGTGGAACCGTTGCTAGGCGCAACCATCGCGCCGAGCCATGAGGCCGGGGCCCAGATTGGGGCTAACGCCGCAGCCATCGAGCGTCCGCGCCGGGAACAAACTCCCGCCCCACCCCTTAGCTATTCCGTGGCGCGCCGCAGCGGCGCGAAGCTATAGAGACCCCATGCCTCCCTACCAAGACGATCGAGCGGTTCGCCACGCCCTGGCGGCCTACCAGGCGCCTGACCATCGCCAGAGCCTGTGGGAGCTGTGGATCACGGTGCTGCCGCTGGGCATCCTGTGGAGCCTGGCGGGCAAGGGGCTGGCGCATGGGCAGTGGTGGGTGCTGCTGCTGGCGCTGCCGGCCGGGGCGTTCCTGATGCGATTGTTCCTGATCCAGCATGACTGTGGGCACCGGTCCTGGTTCGCCTCGGCGCGGGCCAACGACTGGACCGGGCGGGTGCTGGGGGTGCTGACCATGACGCCTTACGACTACTGGCGGCGGACCCATGCCATCCACCACGCCACCTCGGGCGACCTGGACCGGCGCTCGCTGGGCGGGGTGGAGACGCTGACCGTTGAGGAGTACCGCGACCTGCCGCGGCTGAAACGGGCGGCCTACCGGCTGTACCGCAATCCGCTGGTCATCCTGGGGCTCGGCCCGGCCTATCTGTTCGCCCTGCAGCACCGCATCCCGGTCGGACTGATGAAGGATCCGGCCGCCTGGCGCAGCGTGATCGGCAACAGCCTGGGGCTGGCGGTGCTGATCGGCTTCGAGGTGGCGCTGGCGGGGACGCCGGCGGTGCTGCTGTTCCACCTGGCCATGGTGGTGGTGGCGGCGACCATCGGGGTCTGGCTGTTCTATGTGCAGCACCAGTTCGAGGGCGCTTCCTGGCGCCGGCACGAGGAGTGGACGGCGCTGGACGCAGCCCTGCAGGGCAGTTCGCACCTGGCGATGCCGGCCCCCCTTCGCTGGATCACCGCCAACATCGGGGCGCACCACATCCATCACGCGGCGGCGCGCATTCCTTTCTACCGGCTGCCCGACGTGCTGCGCGACCATCCGGCCCTCAGCGGCAAGCGGGTCGACCTGGCCGGCGGCTGGCGGGCCATGGGCCTGACCCTGTGGGACGAGCACAACGGCCAGCTGGTGGGCTTCCGCACCGCCAAGGCCGGCGCCTATCCGGCGTTCGCGGCGGTGAAGACCGCCAGCTGATCGTCGAAGGCGCGCCGGTAGGCGGGGCGGGCCTCGGCGCGGGCGATGTAGGCCGTCAGCGTCGGATAGTCGTCCAGGATGTTCGTGCTGAGCAGCCGGCGCAGGGTGGTGACCATCAGGATGTCGGCGGCGCTGAACTCGCCGGCGACCCAGTCGTCGTCGCCGAGATGCGCCGCCAGATCGTCCAGCCGAGCGCGGATCGTCTTGTCGAGGCCGGCCATCCGCTGTTCGAACCAGGGCTCGTCCTTCTCCAGGAAGCTGGCCAGGCTGCGGTCGAAGACCGGCGGCTCGAGG
>SDZP01000360.1 GCA_004144935.1 Caulobacteraceae bacterium
CAGCATGCGCGGCTCGTCCTCGGGCGGCACGCCGAGGATCTCCATGATCACCCGCAGCGGATAGAACAGCGCCACCTCGTTGACGAAGTCGCACTCGCCGCCCAGCGACGCCATGTGATCGACGTGCTCGCGGGCGATCTGGCGGATGCGGTCCTCCAGCTTGCGGATGTTCTGCGGCAGGAACCAGGACTGGGTCATCACCCGGTACTTGGGGTGATCGGGGGCGTCCATCTGCACCAGGGTGCGGACCAGGTGCGGGCTGCCGCCGGTCATCTGGCGGACGGCGGCCTCGGCCTCCTTGGTGGTGAAGGTGGTCGGCCGGTCGCCGGAATGGAAGAGGTCGTTCTGGCGGCTGATCTCGAGAATGTCGGCGTGGCGGGTCACCAGCCAGAACGGCTCGACCCCCTCCAGCTCGGCCCGGCCGAGCGGCTGGTTGGCGCGCAGCCAGCGGAAGGCTTCGTGCACGCTTTCATCGGCGTAGGCCTTGGGGTCGACGGCCTTGAAGGCGATCTCGTCCGGAATCCGTAGGGTGTCGGTCATGTCGTTGTTTCCTCCCGCGATTTGAAGGATGCGCCTTTGACGGAGGGGAAGGAAAGAGGCCCTCTTGCGGCGATGAACTCTCGCCGCGCCAGAAACCGGATGTGTTCGGCGTCCCGGCCTGAGAGGCTGGCGGTGTGGGGGTTGGAGGGGTCATGTCCGACGAGACGTCAAAGCGCGCGTTGAGCCGCCGGGGCCTGCTGGGCGGGGCCGGTCTGGCCTTGGCCAGCGCGGGGGCGGCCGGCATAGCCCAGGCGCAGCCGCCGGCCGGGGCCGAGCCGCCGCCGGACAGCGATCCCGATTTCGGCGGGGCCGAACACCACCCCGCGCCGCCGCCGATGGAGGCGCCGCCGAAGGTCGTCGACTGGAACTGGGTCCGCAGCCAGTGGGCGCTGGACTGGAGCTGGGTGAACCTCTCGGCGATGCTGTTCGCCTCCCATCCTCGGTTCGTCCGCAACGCCATCGCCCGCCACCGCGACGGGCTGGACGCCAATCCGGTCGCCTATCTGGAGGCCAACAACCGCCCCCTGCAGAACGCCGCGCGGCGGGCGGCGGGGCTGTATTTCGGGGCCGATCCGGAGGCCATCGCCCTGGTCGAGAGCACCACCAGCGGAATTGGCCTGGTCTACAACGGCCTGCGGATCGGCTACGGCGAGGAGATCCTCACCACCACCCACGACTACTACGTCACCCATGAAAGCCTGCGGTTGCTGGCCCGCCGAAGCGGCGCGACGGTGCGCAGGATCAGCCTGTTCGACCAGGCCGCCACGGCCAGCGCCGCGCAGATCGTCGGGCGGCTGATGGCGGCGATCACCGAGCGGACCCGGGTCATGGCCCTGACCTGGGTTCACAGCTCCACAGGCCTGAAGATGCCGATCGCAGCGTCCCTGCGCGGCGTCAACGCCGCCCGCGAGCCCTCGAAGAAGGTCCTGCTCTGTGTCGATGGCGTCCACGGCTTCGGGGTGGAGGACGTCACCTTCGACCAGCTGGGGGCCGACGTGCTGGTCGCCGGCTGCCACAAATGGCTGTTCGGGCCGCGCGGCTCCGGCGTGGTCTTCTTCCGGCCGGACAGCCTCGGCCGCTTCGAACCCACCATCCCAACCTTCCTGGCCCCCAACGCCTATGGACCCTGGCTCGGCGACTACGATCCCGGGCCGACCACCGGGGCGCGGATGACGCCGGGCGGCTTCAAGGCCTTCGAGCATGTCTGGGCCCTGAACGAGGCCTTTGCCTTCCACGGCATGGTCGGCAAGGCGGCGATCGAGGCCCGCACCCATGGCCTGGCCAGCCGCCTGAAGCTGGCGCTCAGCCAGCTGCCCAACGTGGTGGTGCGCACGCCGATGGACCCGGGCATGAGCGCCGGCATCGTCAGCTTCGACCTGCCCGGCCTGTCGGCCGACGCGGTGGTGCGCCGGCTGCGCGAGGGCAAGGTCATCGGCTCGGCGGCGCCCTATGCGACGCGGCACGTGCGGCTGACCCCGAGCTTCCGCAACACCGAGGCGGACGTCGATTTCGCGGTGCAGATTCTGGCCAACATCCGGCGGTAGTCAGGGGCGTGACGCTCGGGCTAGGGTTCGGGCGAAGGAGACCGCCATGCACCGCCGCACCGTCCTGACCGGCCTTGTCGCCGCCGGCGCCACACCGGCCCTGGCCCAGGTCGCGCCCGCCACGCCTGCGCCAAACCTGGTGCGCCTGACCATGACCACCGCCGAGGGCCCACTGTTGCTGGAGCTCGAGCCCGACAAGGCGCCGCTGACCGTCGCCAACTTCCTGAAATACGTCGACGCCGGGCGCTACAACGGCGGGGTCTTCTATCGCGGCATGCCGGTGTCGACCAACCCGTTGATGGGCCTGATCCAGGGCGGGGCCAAGCCCGGCAAGCCGATCCCGGCGGTGGCCCACGAGCCGACCACCCAGACCGGCCTGAAGCATGTCGACGGCACCCTAAGCCTGGCCCGCCGGGCCCCGGGCACGGCGACCAGCGACTTCTTCATCTGCGTCGGCGACGCCGGCTACCTGGACGCCAATCCCGCCGCCACAGGCGACAACCTGGGCTACGCCGCCTTCGGCCGGGTGGTCGAGGGCATGGAGCTGGTCAAGCGTATCCTGGTCATGCCGAAATCGCAGAAGGCCGACAATCCGGCCATGATCGGCCAGATGCTGGAGACCTTCGTGCCGATCCAGTCGGTGAAGCGGACCTGAAAAAAGCCCCCAACAAAAAATGTCGGCCCCGGCGAGAGTCGTCCGTCCTAGGGGGCGAACCGGCCGGCCGCCATCATCGATGGGCCGCCTCCAACGGGAGAAGAAGACCATGCGTGTACTGATGATCGTCAAGGCCAACGCCGAGACCGAAGCCGGCGTCATGCCCACCACCGAACAGGTCGAGGCGATGGGCGTCTACAACAACGAGCTGATCGCCGCCGGCGTCTTGGTCGACGGCGCGGGACTGCATCCCTCCAGCAAGGGCGCGCGGCTGAGCTACCGGGGCGGCAAGCCGGTGATCACCGACGGACCGTTCGCCGAGACCAAGGAGCTGATCGCCGGCTACTGGGTGCTCAACGTCAAGGACTGGGACGAGGCCCTGATGTGGCTGGCCAAGGTTCCCCGCCCCGACTTCAAGGACGGCGACGTCGAGGACATGATCGAACTGCGCCGCTTCTTCGAGCCGGAAGACTTCGCTGGCATCGCCTCCGAAGAGCTGATCGAGCAGGAGAAGGGCTGGCGGGAGGACATGCTGGCCAGGGCGCCGAAGCCCTGAGGCAACCAGCGCCAACGACTTGGGCGGCGGCCATCGGCATGACGGTCAGTCCGAAGGCGCGCCCTTGATTTCGAAGGCGTCGAGCAGGGTTGCGGGGGGCGACCCACAGTCGAACCTGTAGCCGTTCCGCCATTCGGCCGGGCGGAGACGGCCGGCGATGGCGGACGGCAAGGCTGACTTTGCGGGATCCGGATCCATCCTGGGCTGCAGATCGCCGACGATCTCCGAGCTGAACGTCCCCGCGAACACCGCCTCGCCGGCCTTCACCTCGAACCCGGGGGCACGC
>SDZP01000361.1 GCA_004144935.1 Caulobacteraceae bacterium
CGATCCAGACGCTGTGGTCATCGACCTTGGCGTCGACGCCGGCGGCTTTCAGGGCGCGGTCGAGGTCGGCGGCCTTGGCCGGGGCTTTGGCGTCGAGCTCGACGGTGACCAGGCGGGGGACGGGCAGGTCGTCGATCAAAGCCTCGCGGCCGAGCCAGGGTTCGAGCAGGGCCTCGGCCTTTTCCTTTTCCAGGGCGCGGGCTTCGCTGACCCCCTTCACCCCGGCCAGGACCTCGGCGGCGCGGGCGGCGGCGGCGTCCGGGGTCTCGGCCCCGTGCGGCTGGATGACGACGGTGGCGCTGTCGGAAAGCTGGCTGGTCCAGCCGCGGGCGGCGCGGTCGGCGGCCAGGGCGCCGATGGCGGTCAGGCAGGCCAGGAAGCAGAGCACGCCGACCACGAAGATCAGCGCCCCGTCGCGGGCGTCGCGGCGCGGCAAGAGGGGGCCGGGGCGCCAGCGGGCGGGATCGAACATCGCCTCGCTCATCGCTCTTCTCCCCGGCCGTAGGCGAGCAGGCGGCCGCCGTCGAGGTGCAGCACCGGCTGGCCGCTGCGGGCGACGAGGTCTTCGTCGTGGGTGGCGATCAGGACCGTGGTGCCGAGCCGGTTGAGCTCGACGAAGAGGCGCAGGATGCGCAGGGCGTGGCCGTGGTCGACGTTGCCGGTCGGCTCGTCGGCCAGCAGGATATCGGGCCGGCCGACCACGGCCCGGGCGATGGCCAGGCGCTGCTTCTCGCCGCCGGAAAGGGTGGCGGGCAGGGCGTGCTGGCGGGATTTCAGGCCGACCCAACTCATCAGTTCGGCGACGTCGGCGCGGTACTTGTCGGGCTTGCCGCCGGCGATGCGCAGGGGCAGGGCGCAGTTGTCGAAGGCGCTGAGATGTTCGAGCAGGCGGAACTCCTGGAACACCACCCCGATGCGGCGGCGCAGGAAGGGGCGGTCGGCGGGGGCGATCTGGTCGATGTCGCGGCCGAACATCTCGATGCGGCCACGCGAGGCGCGCTCGGCCATGTAGATCAGCTTCAGCAGGCTCGACTTGCCGGCTCCCGACGCCCCGGTGAGGAAGTGGAATGAGCCCGGCGCCAGGTCGAAGTTGATGTCGCGCAGCACCTCGGCCGAGCGGCCATAGCGCATGCCGACGCCGGCGAAGCGCATGGTCGGCCCGGCGGGCAAATCGCTCGTGTAGGCGTTGCGGTCAGTGGACATGGGAGCCGGAATCGGCGACCTCACATAGAGTTGCGGGAGCGGACCGATTCGCCGGCCATGATACTAACCTGCCCAGAGTGCGCTACCCGGTATTTCGTCGGCGACGATCAGGTCGGCGCGACCGGCCGTACTGTCAAGTGCGCGGCATGCGGTCACCGGTGGTCGGCGCGTGCGGAACCCGATCTCGACCTGTCGATAAGTGGTGAAGAAGGCGCGATCGCCCGTGAACCGCCGACGCTCAATCCCACCCCCGCGCCCCTGGAACAGCTGCCCGGCGAGGAACTGCCCAAGGTCTTCCGGGCCAAGGCCCAGACCGAGCGGCGGGTGCGCGAGGCGGCGACCACGGGGATCGTCTGGGCCGGCATGACGGCCATGCTGATCGTGCTGGGCATCGGCGCCTTCGTGATGCGCGACGGGGTCGTCAAGGCGTGGCCGAAGTCGGCGTCGGCCTATGCGGCGGTCGGCATCGAGGTCAATCGCATCGGGCTGGAGCTGGAGGACATCCGCTTCGAGCCGGCCCTGCAGGACGGCCATGCGGCGCTGTCGGTGTCGGGCGTCATCCGCAACATCCGGGGCGAGCCGGTGACGGCGCCGCCGCTGCAGATCAGCCTGATCAACAAGCAGGACAAGCGGGTGATGGCCAAGATCGCCCAGGCCGCCGATCCGGTCATCCCGGCCGGCGAGACGCGCCATTTCGCGGTGGTGCTGCTGGATCCGCCGAAGACGGCGGCCAGCATCGAGGTCGGCTTCGTCACCGACAAGGGGACCGTCGCGGTCAAGCCGAAACCCAAGGTGGCCAAGGCCCCGGCGCCCGAGGCCCCGGCCCTGCGCGGTTCGGCCGAGCCCGGGCCGGTGATCGCCGACGAGGCCCAGCCGCTCGACGCCCACGATCCCAACGCGCTGCCCGCCGCGGCGGCCCAGGAGCACCACTGATGAACGCCACGCCGACCGTGCTGATCTCGGAGGCCGAGATCGCGACGGCGGTCGAGGCGTTGGCGGACCAGATCGCGCCGCGCATCGACGACGACACGGTGGCCATCTGCCTGCTGACCGGCGGCATCTGGTTCGCCGCCGACCTGACCCGGGCCCTGGCCCGGCGCGGGCGGCTGGTGCATTTCGACGCCCTGTGGCTGTCGTCCTACAAGGACGCGCGGGCGAGTTATGGCCGGTGCGAGGTGCGGGCCGACCTGCAGCGGCCGGTCCTGGGCCGCAAGACGCTGATCCTCGACGACGTGTTCGACACCGGCCTGTCGCTCAGCGAGGCGGCGCGGCTGACCAAGGATGCCGGGGCGTCGGAGGTGCTGACGGCGGTTTTCGCGCGCAAGCCGTGGCCGGAGAAGCGCGCCCTGGAGCCGGACTTCGTCGCCTGGGAAGCGCCGCCTCGGTTCCTGGTCGGGTATGGGCTGGACGTGGCCGGGACTATGCGCGGATTGCCGTATATCGGTGCGATGGACTGAGGATCTCCGACCTGCCGGTCCTCTCTTACATCCGCTCATCCCGGCGAATGCCGGGAGCCATTTCATGGGCTGTGATGTAACGGGTTAGGGCTCTGAGGGCCTGCGGCATCGCTTCCGAACGATCGGAACCGCGCTAATCACGGTGCATCGAGCTCCATGAAATGGGTCCCGGCATTCGCCGGGATGAGCGGAAGATTTGGGCGATGCCAAGCCGCAGGTGGCGCTGGATCAGCCGACAGACCCATCTGGATCGGCTCCATCCGGCGAATTCGGCTCTTCGTCGGTCCAGTCATCGAAGCAATCGACAGGATCAGGCGGCATATCGTCTGGGAGGTCCTAGGCTCGGCCCTAGCTGATCCATCTGATGGCGAGGCATCATCGGACATCACGGGCAGGATATGCCCGATCGCGCATTCGTCAATCGAGGGCGCCGCCACGTCATACTTGCCGCGCGCGTCAAGCGGCGACAGGCTGACCCCGACGGCCCGGCAGAGGCCGCCCGGGAGCGCGCCATGGCCTATGAAACCATCCTCACCGAGTTGAAGGACGGGGTGCTGACCCTGACACTTGACCGGCCCGAGCAACTCAACGCCTACACCGCCCAGATGGGCATCGACCTGGCCGATGCCTTCGTGGCGGCGGACGAGGACGACTCGGTGCGGGTTGTGGTGGTGACCGGGGCCGGGCGGCATTTCTGTGCCGGGGCGGACATGGGCTCGGGGTCGGACAGTTTCGGCGGCGACGGCGACAGGCTGTTCGGGGCGCGCAAGGCGCCGGGCCCGAAGGGCGGCTTCGTGGGGGCCATCTATGCCTGCCGCAAGCCGTCGATCGCGGCGATCAACGGGGCGGCGGTCGGGGTGGGGGTGACCATGACCCTGCCGATGGATATCCGCATCGCCTCGGACAAGGCCAAGTTCGG
>SDZP01000046.1 GCA_004144935.1 Caulobacteraceae bacterium
AGCCCGGAGAGCGTGACCGAGTCCCGACCCACGAGGTACCCGACGAAGTACCCGATGACCGCACCGAGGATGAGCACGATGCCGCCCATGGTCGCGGTGCCGCGCTTCGTGTGGTGCGACTGCGGGCCGTCGTCACGGATGAACTGGCCCCACCCGAGACGGTGGAAGAGCTTGATGAACGCCGGCGTCATCAGCAGCGTGAAGGCGAGGGAGAACCCACCGCCGATCAGCAGCGCGATCATGCGGTCACCCCGGCCAGACGATCGCCCAGGTGCGGGACATCCTCCTCAAGGTGGCGGGAAACGACAAGCTGGAAATCAAGGCCATCGGCGAGCCGATCGAGAGCGATGTCTCCGTCCCGCCGGCCGAGTTGCGGACGGCGTTGGCCAAGGTGCTGGCGGTCCGCTCCCCTGGCGTCGTCGCCATCCCCTATATGGAAGCGGGCGCCACCGACGGCCTCTACTACCGCAGCGCCGGCATCCCGACGCTGGGCGTCGGCGGCCTCTTCATGTCACAGGGCGTCGACTACAACATCCACGGCAACAACGAACGCCTGCCCGTGGCCCAGTTCGACGACGGGCTGGATCACTTCTACCTGCTGATCAAGGCGCTGGCCGGCGGGGAGTAGGGCGTCGCTCCGCCACGCAGAAGGCCAGTTCCGGCGACGTTCAGATATATCTAAATACCTCTTGCACCGCCTCCGAGTCCGATATATCTAAAATCCGACATATCGAAACACATCGCATGTCAGACATATCGCAACAGGACTCATTTCAATGCATCGCATGTTCGGTTTTCACCGCCATACCCATCACCGCGGCCCCTTCGGCCACCACGGCCGCCACGAGGGCGCTCATCACGGCTGGCGTCGGCCCGGCCGCTTCTTCGACCACGGCGACCTGCGCTTCGTGCTGCTCAAGCTGATCGCCGAGAGCCCCCGCCACGGCTACGAACTGATCAAGGCCGTCGAGGAACAGGCGGGCGGCGCCTACACCCCCAGCCCCGGCGTGGTCTACCCGACCCTGACCCTGCTGGAAGAGACCGGCCTGATCGCCGCCGAGGCCCAGGGCGGCAAGAAGCGCTACAGCATCACTCCGGAGGGCGAGGCCCAGCTGGCCGCCAACGAGGGCCAGGTGGCCGGCATCTTCGACCGCATGGCCCAGGCCGCCCAGGCCAGCGCCATCTTCTCCCCGCAGATCCTGCGGGCCCGCGAGAACCTCAAGACGGCGCTGAAGCTGAAGCTGACCGGTCAATCGCTGACCAAGGACCAGATCGCCTCGATCTGCGACGCGCTGGACGCGGCGGCGGCGGCGGTGGAGCGCGCCTGATGGACAGCCACGCCCGCCTGACCACCGACAGGGCCGCCCGCTACATGGCTCAGCTGGGCAAGCACTGGAGCCACAAGTTCCCGGTGCTGCTCGGCGAGGCCGACTGCGAGATCGATCTGCCGATCGGCCGCTGCGTGATGCGCGCCGACCGCGAGGGACTGGATGTTACGGCGACGGCCGATACGCCCGAGGGCCTGAGCAAGCTGGAAGACGTCATCGCCAGCCATCTGGCCCGCTTCGCCTTCCACGAGGGGGTGGCGACCCTGTCCTGGACCCGCGCCTGGCCGGCCGGTTCGATCGACCTCTCGCGGATGCGGGGCGACGCCTCCGCCCGATAGGCGGGCGCCGCCGCCGGCCGGCGTCACCGGTATTTGAGAGGCCTTTCCCTCTCCGGTGAGGCCGGCCGGCGGCGCTGCTACAGCCCCAGCGCCGCCTTCACCGCCTTCCAGTCGATCAGCTTGAAATTCTGCCGCGCCCGGGCCGCCGACTGGCCTTCGCCCTCGCTGTCGACGTCGTCCTGCACCACCACCAGGCCTTCGCCATAGGGGCCGACCACGCCGCCGAGCGCCCCGACGCCATCGGTGCCTGTGACCGGGTCAATGCCATTGCCGCCGACGGCGGAGAAGCGGCCCCTGAACACCGGCTCGGGGCCATCCACTCGCCAGACCGCGAAGCTGCTGTCGCCCTGGCTGGAGGCGATCAGCCAGGTCGCGGCGCCCTCCCGCAGCAGCGTCAGGCCTTCGACGTCGGGCGCCAGCTGAGCGGACGGCGCGGCCGCGATCAGCGTTCCCGCTGTTGCCCCCGGAGCCAGGTCGAAGCGCCAGATCCCCTTGCCCTCTTCGCCCAGGTAGAGGACGCCCTTGGCGTCATCGACGACGCAGCCCTCGGTCTGGGTGGCGACGCCGAAGCGCTTCTCCTCGGTGGCCTTGAAGGCGCCGTCCGGCCCAACCTCGACCTTCACCTGGCGAACCTGGCCGTCCGTGCCGTTGACGATGACCAGCAAGCCGCCGGCCCGGCGGCCCATGCACAGGCCATAGGGCTCGGCCAGATCGAGCGGGATCACGCCCCAGGGCTCCACCTTCAGCGAATCGGGATCCATCAGGTAGAGCGCCGCGCCCATGCGGCCGCGGTCCGAGGCGGCGACAAGCACCCGCTCGCCCTTCGGCGTGGCGAATCCGCCACGCAGGTCGACGTTGTTGAGCCGACCGTCCGGGATGAAGCCGGTGATCCCGCCCTCAAGATCGTAGGTATAGAGACCGGCCTGCTTGTCCGTGCCGAAGATCACGACCCGCGAGGGATCGCGTGGATCAGCCCAGATTTCCGGGTCGTCGGCGGCGTCAGCCGACCGGGTGGCCACCGATTGGGTCTCCTTCGACGACAGAATCGGCGTTCCGACGCCGATCGTCAGCTTACCGGAGTCGGACACCGCCTCACGGTCAGTCGTGGCGCAAGCAGTGAGAAGTGCAGACGCCAGGATCGCCGTCACGGAACTGTAATAAAACTGTCGAGCAAACATCACTGGCGTCTCTCTGCTGTCAAAACTAAGTCCGCCGCGTGCTGACCACGGGCGCGATCTCCCGTCAACCGCGCCGTCGCACAGGGGCAATGTGATGACCAAGACGCTACTCTTTGCACTGACGGCCGTTGCGCCGTTGGCCTTCGCCGCCCAGGCCTGGGCGGCCGACGAAGCCATCGCGACGGCCGCGGACGAGCCGGCCACCGTCGAAGAACTGGTGATCAACCCCGGCGTCACCTTCCGCGATCGCAGCGACACCGCCGCGCCGGTGCTGGTCTACGACCAGGAGTATTTCCAGCGCTTCGAACCGGTCTCGGCCGGCGACGCCATGAAGCGGGTGCCCAGCGTCACCTTCCTGTCCGACGTGCTGGAAAGCGACGGGGCCCGCCTGCGCGGCCTCGACCCCGCCTACACCCAGATCCTGATCAACGGCGAACAGGTGCCGGGCGCCAACGCCGACCGCTCCTTCTTCGTCGACCGCATTCCGGCCGAACTGGTCGAGCGGATCGAGATTGTCCGCAGCCCCTCGGCCAACCGCAGCGGCGACGCCGTGGCCGGGGCCCTGAACATCGTCATGCGCGACGCCTACAGCCTAGACGGCGGCTACATCCGAGGCGGCGCGGCCTACTATGACGACGGCAAATGGGCCGGCTCCGGCGGCCTGGTCTGGGGCGGTCAGGTCGGTCCCGGCCGCCTGCTGATCGGCCTTGGCGTGCAAGGCCGCCGCAGCCCCAAGGAGAAGCTCTCCAAGCGCTATGACGCGCCGAAGGGGACCTTGCTGAACATCGAGGACCAGACCGACGTCCGCGACGGCACCGACTACAGCTTCAACGCCTCCTATGAGGTCAACATCGGCACGAGCGAGCTGGAGCTCGGCGCCTTTTTCGTCCGCACCGACCGCCTGCAGGATGAGGACTCGATCGAGTACGAGGACGGCATCCGTGACAACGCCCACCTGACGCTGGTCAACGACAACGACCTCGACATCCTCACCGACAACTACGCCCTGCGCGGCAGGTACGCGTTCGACATGCTGGGCGGCCGGACCAAGGTGAAGCTGGGGTATGCGGCCATCATCGACGACCAGTTCGAGTTCGAGGACGAGTGGGAATACCAGCGCGACGGTATTCCCTTCCCGGAAGACGACCGCTTCACCCGCGACACCGCCAAGACCGACCTCGAGGACACCGAGTGGACTGGCGAGCTGAGCCACGAGCAGGACTTCGGCCTCGTCGGCTTCGAGTTCGGCGTGCAGTACAAGAGCAAGAACCGCGACCTGCGCATCCTCGAATACCGCGCCCGCACCACCATCCCCAACGCACCGGCCCCGCGTCCGACCCTGCCGGGTCCCCTGGTCCTGACCAGCGACGGCAATGTCGGCATCGAGGAGACCCGCCTCGATCCCTACCTGATGTTCAGCGGCAAGAACGACTTCATGCGGTGGGAAGGCGGGGTGCGCTTCGAGACGACCCGCACCACCATCACCGATGACAGCTTCGTCGTCGGCGAAGACCCGATCCCGGCCGATCAGCGCGTCACCGAACGGGAGACGGGCATCCTGCTGCCCAGCCTCAACGCCCGCTTCAACGTGACCGACAGCGGCCGGATCAACGTCTCCCTGGCCCGCACCGTGCGCCGGCCGAACTTCGACCAGGTTCAGCCGCTGACGCTGGTCGAGGAATTCGGCGACGACGACTTCCGCGGCAACCCGGACCTGGAGCCGGAAACCGCCTGGGGCGTCGACCTCGGCTATGAGCAGCGCCTTGGCTCGAAGGGCGTCTTCGGTGTGAACGTCTTCTACCGCGATGTCACCGACCTGATCGAGGTGATCAACACGCAGGAAGAAGGGTCTGGCGGCGCCGGGACCTTCCTCTACTCGGTGGCCAACGTCGGCGATGGCAAGGTCTGGGGTATCGAGTTCGATCTGTCCACGCCGCTCGGCTTCATGGGCCTCGACGACACGGGCGTGTTCCTGAACTACAGCTGGCTGGACAGCGAGATCACCGACTTCGTCGGCGACCGCAAGTTCAACAGCCAGTCGGACTATGTGTTCAACGTTGGCGTCATCCAGGACCTGCCGACCTGGAACGCCGCCTTCGGCATCACCTACCGCAAGCAGGGCGACGCGCTGAGCCGGGTCGAGCTGGAGGAAGTGAAGACCTCCTACGGCGGCGACCTGGAAATCTTCGTCGAAAAGCGGTTCGGCAAGAACTTGGTCATCCGCCTGACTGGCCAGAACCTCCTCGACAGCTCCAAGGACGAAAATTTCGACAAGTTCGCGAGCAGGGCCAACCAGCTGGCCCGCGATTACGACGATGGCGAGTATGAGATCGAGACTGAGCGCGCCGGTCCGGTCTTCCAGATCGTCGCCCGCTACGCCTTCTGATCCACACCCTCCCTGGTGTGACTTCCTGACCCCGCCGGTTCGTCCGGCGGGGTCTTTCTTTGTGATCAGTCCATCAGCCGGCGGCTGAGGTAGCTGTACTCCAGCGCCACCCGCATGGCCGTCTCGTTGAGGTTGGCGCTGGCCGCGTGGCCGCCGTCGATGTTCTCGTAATAGAGGACGTCATAGCCCAAGGCCTCCATCTTGGCGGCGGCCTTGCGGGCGTGGCCGGGATGGACGCGGTCGTCCTTGGTCGAGGTCTCGAAATAGACCTGCGGGTACTTCTGGCCGGGCTTGATGGCCTGGTAGGGGCTGTATTTCGATATGTAGGCCCAGTCTTCGGCCTTGGTCCCGTCGCCGTACTCGCCGGCCCAGCTGGCGCCGGCGCCGCCCATCACCGTGTAGCGCTGCATGTCCAGCAGCGGCACCTGGATGACCACGGCGTTGTAGAGGTCCGGCCGCTGGGTCAGGGCCACGCCCATCAACAGGCCGCCGTTCGAGCCGCCCATGATGCCCAGGCGCCGCGGCGAGGTGATCTTGCGGCCGATCAGATCTTCGGAAACGGCGAAGAAGTCGTCGAAGACCCGCTGGCGGTTCTCCTTCAGCCCGGCCTGGTGCCAGGCCGGGCCGAACTCGCCGCCGCCGCGGATGTTGGCCAGCACATAGACCCCGCCGCGTTCAAGCCACAGCTTGCCGATGGCGCCAGAGTAGGCGGGGTTCATCGATACCTGGAAGCCGCCGTAGGCGTAGAGCAGGGTGGGGTTGGACCCGTCCAGCTTGATGTCCTTCCGGTGGACGACGAAGTAGGGGACCTTCGTGCCGTCGGTGCTGGTGGCCTCGAACTGCTCGATGACCAGGCCCGCGGCGTTGAACCTGGCGGTCGCCGCCTTGAGCTGTTGCGGCTTGCCGTCTCCGACCAGCCAGAGCGTGGTGGGGTTGAGGAAGTTGGTGGCCGTGGCCATGACCTGGTCGGTCTGGGCGCCGACCGAGGCGATGCCCAGCGAGGCGTTGGCGGGCAGGTCCAGCTTTTCCCGCGTCCAGCCGCTCTTGCCCGGCCGGTAGCTGTAGAGGGCGCCGGTGACGTTGTCGGTCAGTTCGACGACCAGGGTATGGGCGGTGGAGGCGACGGTCTCGACCGACTGGCGGGCGGTCGGGCGCAGGATGAGCTCGGCCTTGGTGCCGGCCGAATTAGCCAGGAGGGCCTTCAGGTCGAAGGCGGCCAGATCGCCCTGCTTCAGGCCCTGGGCCGACCAGTCCTCTTCCAGGGTGAAGGCCAGCTTGCCGTCGACCAGCGCCTGCACCGAGGCCTTCAACGGGAAGGGCAGCCTGACCGCCTTGCCGCCGATCCAGGCGTAGGTTTCGTTCTCGAAGAAGCTGGTTGCGCGGCTGATGAACACCGCCTCGGCGCGGCCGTCCGGGTCGCGCAGGGCATAGCCGTTGACCAGGATGTCGTCCTCGGTCCCCCGGAACATCTCGGTCGCGTCGGCGATCGGCTGGCCGCGCTTCCACAGCTTCAGCACAAAGGGATAGCTCGACTTGGTCATCGTGCCCGGACCCCAGTCGCGGGCGATCATCAGGGTGTCCTTGTCGAGCCAGCTGATGTTCTGCTTGCCCTCGGGCGCGACGAAGCCGCCGTCGACGAAGCGCTTTTCGACCGTGTCGAACTCGCGCACCGTCACCGCGTCCTTGCCGCCGTCCGACAGCGAGACCAGGCAGTAGCGGTCTTCCGGCGGCAGGCAGGTCGCGCCCTTCCAGACCCAGTTCTTGCCCTCGGCCTTCGACAGGGCGTCGAGGTCGAGGATCGTCTCCCAGTCCGGCGTCGCGGTGCGGTAGCTGTCCAGGCTGGTGCGCCGCCAGATGCCGCGCACATGGGTGGCGTCCTGCCAGTAGTTGCGCATCTGGGCGTCGCCCTTGCCCGCGAAGCCGGCGACCGGGATGCGGTCCTGGGCGGTGACGATCTTCAGCGCCTCGTCGAACAGGCCCTGGTAGCGCGCATCGCCCTGCAGGACGGGCAACGAGCGGGCGTTCTGCGCCCGGGCCCAGGCCAACGCCTTGTCGCCCTCCACCTCCTCCAGCCAGAGGTAGGGATCGGCCGCCGTGGCGGACGGGCCGCCCGGCGCGGTCTGGGCGAGGGCGGAGGGGGTGGTGGAAAGGGTCAAGGCGGCTACCGCGGCAGAGAGCAACAGGGATTTCAACGTTTCAGTCCATAAGCTGGCGTGTCAGGTACACGTAGTGCATGGCCCAGCGCTTCGCATTGGCCCTGGGGTCGGCGCCGTTGGCGTGACCGCCGTCCAGGTTCTCGTAATAGAGATAGGGCTGACCCAGGCTCTGGAGCTTGGCGGCGAACTTGCGGGCATGGCCGGGGTGGACGCGGTCGTCCTTGGTCGAGGTGGTGATGTAGGCCATCGGGTAGACCACGCCCGGTCCCAGGTTCTGGTAGGGGCTGTAAGGCGCGATCCAGGCGGCTTCTTCCGGCTTCTCCGGATCGCCGTACTCGCCGATCCAGGAGGCCCCGGCCGGCAGCTTGTGATAGCGCAGCATGTCGAGCAGCGGGCTTTCCACCACCACGGCGTTCCACAGGTCCGGCCGCTGGGTCAGGGCCACGCCCATCAACAGGCCGCCGTTGGAGCGGCCGTAGGCGCCCAGGCGCCGGGGGCTGGTGACGCGATCCTTGATCAGCGCCTCGGCGACCGCGAAATAGTCGTCGTAGGAGCGCTGGCGGTTGGCCTTCAGCGCCGCCTCGTGCCAGGCCGGCCCGAACTCGCCGCCGCCGCGGATGTTGGCGACCACATAGACGCCGCCGCGCTCCAGCCACAGCTTGCCGACCACCGGGTCATAGACCGGCAGCTTCGACAGCTGGAAGCCGCCGTAGGCGTGCAGCAGGGTCGGGGCCTGGCCATTCATGACGAGGTCCTTCCGCCGCACCAGGAAGTAGGGGATCGCCGTGCCGTCCTTGGAGATGGCCTGCTTCTGTTCGACGATCAGGTCATCGGCCTTGAATTTCGGCGCCAGGGTCTTGATTGGCCGGGCCATCGGCGTGGCGCCGACGCCCAGTTTCAGGGTGGTGGGGGTGAGGAAGGTCTCTTCGGTGAAG
This sequence comes from Caulobacteraceae bacterium, assembly GCA_004144935.1. Lineage (GTDB taxonomy): Bacteria > Pseudomonadota > Alphaproteobacteria > Caulobacterales > Caulobacteraceae > Caulobacter. The sequence goes on from SDZP01000046.1 coordinate 8,322, forward strand.
AAGACGTCGTCGCCCCTGTCGGCGGTCGAGACCAGGCTGACGGCGGCGTTGTCGGCCCCGAGGTATCGCTGCATCAGCCACACCCCCTGGGTCTGGTTGAAGCTGACCAGCGAGCCGCGCACGTTGTTGTAGAGCACCGCCACCACCCGGTTGTCGGTGACGCCGATCTGGTCGCGGTCCAGCGCGATGCGGTCCTTTGGTTCGAAGACCACCTGGGCGATCGGTTTGGGGGCGGGGCTACGGTTGCGCGGCTGCGGCGCGAACTGGTTGGTCAGCATGGCGGGCACGTCGACCGCCAGCAGCGAGCCCGACTTGTAGGCGGCGCCCTTCCAGGTCCAGTCCTGTTGCAGCGAGACGATCAGCCGGCCGTTGACCATGCCGTGCATGTTCGAACGCGTCGGCAGCATCAGCCGCTGGGTCTTCAGCTGGTCGTCGACAAGGAACCAGGCGGTGTTGAAGAAATCGAGGCCCAGGCCGATGAGGACCAGCCGGTTGCCCTTGGCGTCCTTGACGACATCCGGCGAGACGCTGACGTGCCGGGTCTCGCCCTCGAACACCGTCTTCGCCGCGGTCAGCGGCTGGCCGCGGCCGAGGACCTTGATGATCCGGCCGTAGCCGCTGTCGGTCAGGCTGCCGGGGCCCCAGTCTCGGGTCAGGATCAACCGGTCGTCGTCCAGCCATTCGATGTTCTGCTTGCCCTCGGGCAGCCTGAAGCCGCCGGCGACGAAGCGCCTGGCGCCGAGGTCGAACTCCCGCACCTCGACGGCGTCCTTGCCGCCGTTCGACAGCCGCACCAGGCAGCGATCATAGCCCGGCGACCGGCAGGTGGCGCCCTTCCAGATCCAGTTGGCCTTCTCGGCCGCGCTCAGCGCATCGAGGTCGAGCACCGTTTCCCACTGCGGCTCGGCGCTGCGGAAGCTCTCCAGGCTGGTGCGCCGCCAGATGCCGCGCACATGCTGACCGTCCTGCCAGAAGTTGTAGACCGCCTCGCCGATGAACTCCGGCGTCGGAATGCGGTCCTTGGCCGACAGCACCTCCAGCGCCTCGGCCTGCAGGGCCGCGTAGCGCCTGTCGCCCGTCAGGACGGGGGCGGACTTGGCGTTCTGGGCCCTGACCCAGTCGAGGGACTTGGCGGATTCGACCTCTTCCAGCCACTGGAAGGGATCGCTCTGGGCCATGGCGCCGGCGGCGGTGGCCAACAGGGCGAGGCCGGCGAGGGCGGCAAGTCGGAACGAACGCATGGAATACCCCGGAATCTAGAACCGGGGAGCATAGGCGCCCCCGTGGCCGGAGCAAGGCGGCGCGGCCACGACCCCGGTGAGGCTGTCGCCGGCTACTCGTTTGGCTTCAGATAGGGCTCGACCGGACCGCTCAGCTTGATCGTCATCGGGTTGCCCTTGCGGTCGACCTTGTTGCCGACGGCCACCTTCACCCAGCCTTCGCTGACGCAATACTCGTCGACGTTGGTCTTTTCCTCGCCCCGGAACCTGATGCCGATGCCCTGCTGCAGCAGCGTCTCGTCATAGTAGGGGCTGCGCGGGTTGGTGCAGAGGCGGTCGGGAAGGTCGTCGGCCATGATCGGTCTCGAATAAGCAGGAGCCGGCTCAATAGCCCGTCAGGCCGCGTCGTGGAAGATCACCCCGAGCGTATGGCGCGCGCCCGACCGCAGGGCGCTGACCCCGTGGCGCATCGTGACCCGGTAGGTCCCGCGCCCGCCCGCCACCGGCCGGCTGTTGACGGCGAAGACCACGCCGTCGCCCTGGGCTAGGGGCACGACCATAACCCGCGACTGCATCCGGGGCCGCTGCTCGGTCAGCACCAACTCTCCGCCCTCGAAGTCGCGGCCGGGCTGGCTGAGCAGCACCGCGGCCTGCAGCGGGAAGACGTGCTCGCCATAGAGGTCCTGGTGCAGGCAGTTGTAGTCGCCGGGCCCGTAGCGCAGCAGCAGGGGTGTCGGCCGCCGCTGGCCGGCCTCGTGGCAGCGCTCGAGAAAATCGGCGTGCGCCTCCGGAAACCGCACGGGCATGCCCATCGCCTCGTGCCAGCGGTTGGCGATCGGGGTGAGGTAGGGCCACAGGCGCTCGCGCAGGCCATGCACGAGGCTCGGCAGGGGGTAGCTGAAGTAGCGGTACTCGCCGCGCCCGAAACCGTGGCGGGCCATGATCACCTGGCTGCGGAAGCCGCCGGGTTGGTCGTACAGCGCGGCGACCCGTTCACATTCGTCGGGCCGGAGCAGCCCGGGCAGCACGGCTAAGCCCTGGGCGTCGAGGTTGCTGGCGACGGCGACCCAGTCGACCGCCGCCAGCCGGCCGGTTCCGCCGCTCACGCCGCGACCTCCCCCTTGGCTTCCCGGGTGAGCAGGGCCTGCTTGCGCTCGACGCCCCAGCGGTAGCCGGACAGCGAGCCGTCGTTGCGCACCACCCGGTGGCAGGGGATGGCGATGGCCAGGGCGTTGGCGGCGCAGGCGCCGGCCACCGCGCGAACGGCGCTGGGCTGGCCGATCCTGGCGGCGATGTCGCGATAGGTCGCCGTCGTCCCGGGCGGGATGTCGCGCAGCGCCTGCCAGACCCGCTGCTGGAATGCGGTGCCGCGCACGTCCAGCGGCAGGTCCAGGCCGATGCCCGGCCGCTCGACCAGCCCGACCACCTGCGCCACCAGCTGTTCGAAGTCTCCGTCGCCGCCGACCAGCCGCGCCTTGGGGAAGCGATCCTGCAGGTCGCGGACGAGGGCGTCCGGATCGTCGTCCATCAGGATGGCGCAGACCCCCTTGTCGCTGCGGGCGACCAGGATGGCGCCCAGCGAGCACTCGCCGACGGCGAAGCGGATCTCGGCCCCGACGCCGCCGGCCCGGTAGGCCCGGGGCGTCATGCCCAGCAGGGCATCGGAGGCTTCGTAGAACCGCCCGGCCGAGTTGAAGCCGGCGTCGTAGATCGCCTCCGTCACCGTGCCGGCCGTCTCCAGCCCTTCGCGCAGCCGCATGGCGCGGTGGGCGTCGGCATAGGCCTTGGGGGTGACGCCGGTGACGGTCTTGAACAGGCGGTGAAAATGGTGCGGCGACAGATTGGCAGCCCGCGCCAATGTCTCAAGGGTCGGCGGCTCCTCGGCGGCCTCAATGAGACGGCAGACACCGGCGATGAGCGCCGCGTCGCGCATCGCCTTCGGCGGCTGGTCGGGCTTGCATCGCTTGCAGGGGCGGAAACCCGCCGCCTCAGCCTCGGCTGTGGTGACGTGGAAGGCGACGTTCTTCGGATTGGCCGGCCGGGCGGCGCAGGACGGGCGGCAGTAGACCCCGGTCGTGGCCACCGAATAGAAGAACTCCCCGTCAGCGCCGCCGTCGCGCGCCTGCACCCGCGGCCAGCGCGGGTCGAGTTCGGTGGGGGTCTTCGGCGTCGTCATGCAGGCCTTGAAGGCGAGAACGGTGCTCATGGCTTGATCCCTTTCGTCGGTGTTGGCCACACTCTGAAGGGACGCCGCCAAGCCAGCGCTCCGGGTCTTGCTCTGGTATCCGAAAGATAGAGAGGGCTGTTCGAATAGCCCACCCGCTCAACTACTCATCGTTCGGAATGCAGAGGATCTGGCCGCAGGCCTTGCAGTGCACCGCGTCCGGGTCGTGCAGCAGCAGGGCGCATCTGGGACAGGCATGCCGAACCTTGTGGGGGCGGACCAGCACCTGCATCAGCCGGATGAACAACGACACCCCGACCAGCATCACGGCGATCGACAGCAGGCGGCCCCAGACCCCAGGCAGGCTGATGTCGCCGTAGCCGGTGGTCGTCAGGCTGGTGACCGTCCAGTAGAGCGCGTCCACCCAGCCGCCGATGCCCTCGTAGCGGCCGATGAAGGTGGCGTAGACGAAGCCGGTAATGACGAACACGAAGGTGAGCAGGCGCACGAAGGCCTTGGTCAATTCCTCCCAGCGGGTGTTGTCGTAGCGACGGCCGACCGTGCGCCAGAAGAAGTCGCTCTCGATCAGGGTCCAGAGCCGCAAGACCCGCAGGAAGCCGAAGTTGGCCAGCCAGACCGGGAAGAGCAGAGTGGCCAGCACGGCCAGGTCCACCCAGGCCAGCGGCCGCTTGGCCCAGGCCTTTATGTCGGTCGAGGCCAGGATGCGCGCCGCCAGGTCGATGACCAGCACGGCGGCGATCGCGTAGTCGAGGGCGTAGAAGGCCCGGGTCTCGCGCAGGATGGGGCCGGCCACGAAGAAGGCGATGATCGCCAGGTCCAGGGCGATGATGCCCAGCCGGAACTTCACCGCCGTCGGCGAATCGCCGTGGTAGAGCGCCCGCAACCGGGCGCGCAGGCGCAGGCCTTCACGTTTCCGGCCTGACTTCTGGTCCGATTTCACCCGCAACCTGCCCCAACCACCGTCTGTCCTCGCGAATGCGGGGACCCATGCATAGGGCAGAGCTGCCCCACGGGTTCCAAGGCTTAACGGATCGCAACGGGCCTCGCCAACAGCCTATGGATCCCCGCATTCGCGGGGGACAGTCGGTTCATCGGGATGCGGCGGCGCCCGACCCCTCACGTTTCGCCGCGTTTTCCCCTATATAGCCCGCTCAATGTCCCGTCCGTTCCTGAAGATGAACGGGCTCGGCAACGACTTTGTCGTCGTCGAGGCCCGCGAGCAGCCGTTTCGCCCGACGGCCGACGACGCGCGCCGCATCGCCGACCGGGGCAACGGCATCGGCTGCGACCAGCTTATCGGACTGGAGCCGTCGGATCGGGCCGACGCCTACATGCGCATCTGGAACGCCGACGGCGGCGAGGTCGACGCCTGCGGCAACGCCACCCGCTGTGTCGGCTGGCTGTTGATGCAGGCCAGCGGCAAGGACGCCGTGGTCATCGAGACCGGGGCCGGCCTGCTGCAGGCCGCGCGCGGTCCGGACGGCGCCATCAGCGTCGATATGGGCGAGCCGGGGCTGGACTGGCGGCAGATCCCGCTGGCCGAGGACCTAGACACCCGCCGCATCGAGGTGCTGGCGGGACCGGTCGGCCAGACGCTGCAGCCGCCAGGGGCGGTCAGCATGGGCAATCCGCACATTGTGTTCTTCCTCGACCATGAGCCGGAGGAGGCGATGGTGCGAGGACTGGGCAGCATGCTCGAGCACCACCCGCTGTTTCCGGAAGCGGTCAACGTCGGCTTCGCCCACGTCGAGGCCCCCGACCGCATCCGCTTCCGGGTCTGGGAGCGCGGCGCGGGCATGACCCGCGCCTGCGGCACCGGCGCCTGCGCCGCCCTGGTCGCCGCCGCCCGCCGGGGGCTTTCGGCCCGCAGGGCCACGGTTGTCATGGACGGCGGCGAGTTGAGCGTCGAATGGCGCGAAGCCGACAACCACGTGATCATGACCGGCCCCGTCGAGGTCGAGTTTACCGGCCGCCTGCCCGAGGCGGTGGCCGCATGACCCATCCCGCTCTGCAGCCCGGCCACACCGCCGTCATCACCGGCGCCGCCGACGGCATCGGCCTGGCCGCGGCGCGTCGCTACCTGGCGCTGGGCCTGAACGTCGTGCTGGCCGACATCGACGCCGAGAAACTGCTGGCCGCGGTCGCCGGCCTGAACGCGGGCGACCGCGCCATGGCCGTGCCGACCGACGTCTCCAACCCACGCGCCGTCGAGGCCCTGCGCGATGCGACGATTGCCCAGTACGGCGTCGTGCATGTGCTGATGAACAACGCCGGCATCGGCGGCGGCGGTTCGGCCATCGAGCGGCCGGATCGCTGGCGGGCGCTGATCGAGGTCAACCTGTTCGGGGGGATCAACGGGGTGCAGGCGTTTGGGCAGGCGATGATCGATGGCGGCCAGCCGGGTCTGATCATCAACACCGGCTCCAAGCAGGGCATCACCACCCCGCCGGGCGACACCGCCTACAACGTCACCAAGGCCGGGGTGAAGGTGCTGACCGAGGGGCTGCAGCACACGCTGCGCAACACACCGGGTTGCCAGGTCAGCGCCCACCTGCTCGTGCCGGGCTATACCTTCACGGGCATGACCGGCGGGGGCAGGGCGGAGAAGCCGGCCGCCGCCTGGACGGCCGACCAGGTGATCGACTACTTGATCGCCAACCTCGAGGCCGGCGTCTTCTACGTCATCTGTCCGGACAACGACGTCGACGAGGCCCTCGACGCCGCGCGCATCCGCTGGGCCGCCGAGGACGTTGCCGCCCGGCGTCCGCCGCTCAGCCGCTGGCATCCCGACTACAAGGCGGCCTTCGAGGCCTACGTGCGCGAGCAGGGGTCGTGAGCGAAGAGGTCATGGAGGCTCCGCTGGTGGCGGAAACCGAGGCCGGGACGCGGGTCGTCACCTTCGGCTGCCGGCTGAACGCCTATGAGTCCGAGCAGATTCGCGCCCGGGCGGAGGCCGACGGGGTCACCGGGGCCATCGTCTTCAACACCTGCGCGGTCACAGGCGAAGCCGTCCGCCAGGCCCGCCAGGCGATCCGCAAGGCCCGCCGCGAGAATCCGAACGCCCGCATCGTCGTCACCGGCTGCGCGGCGCAGATCGATCCGGCCGGCTTCGCGGCTATGGACGAGATCGACCTGGTGCTCGGCAACGCCGAGAAGGCCGCGCCGGGCGCGCTTCTGCCGCAGCCGGAACTGGGCCGGGTGCGGGTCAACGATATCATGAGCGTTCGCGAGACCGCCGCCCATCTGAGCGACGGCCTGCGCGACCGGGCCCGGGCTTATGTCGAGATCCAGAACGGCTGCGACCACCGCTGCACCTTCTGCATCATCCCCTACGGGCGGGGAAACAGCCGCTCCGCGCCGGCCGGGGAGATCGTGACGCGGATCGGCCGGCTGGCCGCCGAGGGCTGGAACGAGGTGGTGCTGACCGGCGTCGACCTGACCAGCTGGGGCGCCGACCTGCCCGGCCAGCCGACCCTGGGCCAGCTGGTCGCCCGCATCCTGAAGCTTGTCCCCGGCCTGCCGCGCCTGCGCCTGTCCAGCATCGACGCCGCGGAGATCGATCCGGACCTGATGCGGGTGCTGGCGACGGAGACGCGGCTGGTTCCCTACCTGCACCTGTCGCTTCAGGCCGGCGACG
>SDZP01000362.1 GCA_004144935.1 Caulobacteraceae bacterium
TCGCTGAACAGCACCACGGTCTGCAGGATCATGGCGGCCATCGACCGGGCCTTCACCGCCTCGATGAAGCCGCCGAGCTGAAGGGCTACCGCGGCGGCTTCATCGAGGCGGTGAAGGCCCGGTCGATGGCCGCCATGATCCTGCAGACCGTGGTGCTGTTCAGCGAGACCCTGTGGGAGGCGATCGCCCAGATGATGATCGGCATCGGCCTCTATCGGCTGGGCTTCTTCACGCTCGGCTGGAGAACCCGAAGCTATGCCCTGATGATGGCCGTCGGCTGGGGCCTCGGCGTCCCGCTCACCGCCTGGATCGCCTGGCTGGTGGCCCGGTCGGACTTCGAGCCGCTGCTGCTGCACGAGGCCTCCTACTGGAGCTGGACCGCCCGGCCTTTCATCGCCCTGGCCCACGCCAGCGCCATCCTGCTGCTGGTCCGGGACGGGGCCGTTCGCTGGCTGATGGACCGGCTGGCCGCCGCCGGCCGGATGGCGCTCAGCAACTACCTGGGCACGTCCATCATCACCGCCTTCGTCTTCTGCGGCTTTGGCATGGGGCTCTACGGCCAGCTTGAACGCTACCAGCTGTATGGGGTCGTCGCCGGGGTCTGGCTGCTGATCCTTTTGTGGAGCAAGCCCTGGCTCTCGGCCTTCCATTACGGGCCGTTCGAGTGGCTGTGGCGCTCGCTGGTGCGCTGGCGGCCTCAGCCGTTCTTGAAGCGCACGGCCTAGGCGCGGCTGGCGGAAATCCGCGTCACGGGTTACCAAGCGGCCAATGGGGATTTTCAGGACCGCAGTCATCGCCACGGCCCTTCTGGCCGCGCCGACCCTGGCCCTTGGCCAGGCGCCGGAGCCCGCCCCTGCCGTGCCCACCGCCGACCGCGACGCCGAGGTCGACGCCCTGTTCTCGGCCTACGCGACCCTCGAAACCCCCGGCTGCGCGGTCTCGGCGGCCCGCGACGGCCAGCTGCTGGTCGAGCGCGGCTACGGCTCCGCCAACCTCGAATACGACATCCCGATCACGCCGGTGACGGTGTTCGAGGCCGGTTCGGTCTCGAAACAGTTCACCGCCGCCGCCATCCTGCTGCTGGCCCAGGAGGGCAGGCTCAAGCTCGGCGACGACATCCGCAAATACCTGCCCAAGATGCCCGACTACGGCCGGCCGATCACCATCGAGCAGCTGCTGACCCACACCAGCGGCCTGCGCGACTGGGGCGACCTGGCCGGCTTCATGGGCTGGCCGCGCACGACCCGCGCCTACAGCCAGGACGACATCCTTGAGATCATCCGCCGCCAGCGGTCGCTGAACTACGAGCCCGGCGCCGAGTACAGCTACACCAACAGCGGCTACAACCTGCTGACCGAGATCGTACGCAAGGCCAGCGGCCAGTCCCTGGCCGACTACAGCCGCACGAAGATTTTCGCGCCCCTGGGCATGACCCGCACCGCCTGGCGGGACGACTTCCACCGGATCGTGCGGGGCCGCGCCGCCGCCTACCAGCGGATCGGCGCCGGCTATCAGGAGCTGATGCCGTTCGAGGACGGCTACGGGAACGGCGGCCTGCTGACCACCGTCGGTGACCTGCAGACCTGGAACCAGGCCCTGGCCAGCAACACCCTGGGCGACCTGGGCGCCCAGCTGGAGCGGCGCGGCGTGCTCAGCAACGGCGCCCGCATCGCCTACGGACGCGGCGTGCTGGTCCAAGCCTGGCAGGGCCTGGAAGAGGTCGGCCACAGCGGCGCCACAGCCGGCTACCGCGCCTGGCTGGCCCGCTACCCGGCCGAGAAGCTGTCGGTCGCCGTGCTGTGCAACGCCAGCGACGCCAACACCGTGCCGCTCGGCCGCGCCGTCGCCGCCCTCTTCCTGCGCCCGCCGCCGCCGCCGACCGAGACCGTGCCGCTGCGCAATCCCGCGGCCCTGGCGGGGATGTACGTCAACGAAAAGACCGGCCGCCCCCTGGTGCTGGTCGCCGGCGCCTCGGGCCTGTCGGTCTCGGGGGCCGGCCCCCTCTACCCGCTGACCGCCGACAGCGTCCGGTTCGGCGGCGATGTCATCGCCTTCCAGGAGCCCGGCGTCTTCGTCCTGCGCACCCTGGAGGGCGGTCGCTACATCCATCGCCGCACCCCGCACTGGGCCCCGACGACCGAACAGCTGCTGGACTTCCCCGGCCGCTATCACAGCGACGAACTGGACGTGACCTACCGGGTGACGCTGGACGCCGGACAGCTGTCCCTCAAGCTGGAGAACCGCACCCTGCCGGCCATCGCCATGGGGGCGATGTACCAGGACGCCTTCAACCTCAGCGGCAACCTGGCCCGCTTCCGGCGGGACAAGGCCGGCAAGGTGACCCACCTGCGGCTGGGCAGCGCCCGGGTTCGGGATCTGGTCCTGCGCCGGATCGGCTAGACCTCCCGCTTCATCACCCCCGAAAAGGTCAGCAGGGCGATCGACAGCAGCACCCAGCCGAACAGGCGATAGGCCACCGCCATCCAGTTCCAGATCGTCGCCTCGGGCCGGATCGAGCAGAAGTTCTCGTTGCCCAGCGTGGTCAGCGGCACCATCAGGTCCAGCGCGAACAGCGGCGGCGTCAGCCAGGGACAGCCGTCCGGCGACTGGACGGCCGCCACCGCCAGCACCGAGCCGTCGATGAAGGGCGAGGTCTCGAAGGCGTGCAGGTGGTCGGCAAGCGCCACCCCGCCCCAGCCGAGCAGGAAATAGACCACCAGGGCGATGGCGGCGCGCACCGGGGCATAACCATAGCCGCTGGTCAGCTCCAGCAAGCCGCCGCCCAGCCGCACCAGCAGGGGCGCCGAGCCGAGCCGCCGCTGCTGGCGCCGGGCGGCCATCTCGGTCCGCTTGACGCCATTGTCGTGCCCGGCCTCGCCGAGCACCGCCACCAGGGTTCTGTAAGGCTGCGGGCTGAAGCCTGCGCCGCGGGCATGCGCCTGCCGCGCATGGTCGGCGATCCAGGCGAGGCGGGCCGAAACCGCGTCGTCGGTCCGGCGCCGCCGCCCTTCGGTCAACCCCTCGATATCGCGGTAGCGCAGGCTGGCGATCTCCATGCGCGGCGCGGGCTCTGCCCGGGCGGCCCAGGCCCGGCCATGGTCATCGTCGAGGCGGGAGATCGAGGCGTCGCCCAGGTCCACCGTCCAGCCGCCGGCCAACTCAAGGCCCGTGGCGCGCAGGGCGCCGCCGACCGACGCCGACTGCAGGTCGAGCCGCGCCCCCTCCTCCGCCTCCATGGACAGCGCCAGTCCGGCCAGCACCAGGTCTCCGGCCACCGCGATACCCGACAGATTGACGGGCCCGGACGCCTCCAGTCCGGCTCCGTCGGCGCCGAACAGCAGGTCGCCCTTCAGCGAGGCCCGCTTCAGGGACAGGGCTTCGGCGACCGGGCCCAACGCGCTGACCGGCGGCGCGACAATCCTGGCGCCGACAAACCGGACATCGTCGCCAAGCCGCGCGTGATCGAGCGCCACCACCCCGTTGAACATGACAGCCCCGGCGTCGCCCATTTGGCCTAAGCGCAGGTAGGTCTCGACCTCCAGGTGACGAGCGGCCACCGCCACCCCGGCCC
>SDZP01000363.1 GCA_004144935.1 Caulobacteraceae bacterium
GGGGTGAAGGTGGCCGGGGCGGCGGTCAGGACCACCGGCGCGGTGGCCAGCGCCATCATCCCCGGCGAGAGTAAGAAACAACGCCTGGCCCGCCTCGACCGCGAGGACAAGGCCCGCAGGAAGGCCGAGAAGCAGGCCCGCAAGGCCGAGAAGGAACGCCGCAAGCGGGAAGAGCGGGACAGCTGGGACTGAGGATTTACATTTTTTGAACCGCCCATCCCGGCGAATGCCGGGATCCGGTTCGGAGGGTGCAGGCGTCTTGGGAGATGTCGCAAGCACAGGTGGGTGCTCTGGATCCTGGCTTTCGCCGGGATGAGCGGAAAAGGGGAGGCGAGATGTTGGCTGGCATAGAAAACCACCGCCAGATTTCGCACGCCGCCCTGCTGGTCCTGATGGCCCTCTCCCTGACCGCTTGCGGCCAGCCTGCCCCCTCCGCGCCGCCGGTCGAGATTCAGCCGTCGCAGGCCGAGGCCATGCTGCGCCAGAGCAGCGCGCTCGACGGCAAGCGGGTGGTGGTCGAGGGCTATGTCCACTTCGACAACGGCCAGCAGGGCGAGGCCATCGCCATGCGTCCCGAACTGCGCAGCAGCTCCTCCGGCGGCGGCGAAGAGTTGGCGCCTTTCGAGACGACCTACGGGCCGGGCCCCAACCAGCTGGACCTGAATGAGATCAGCAAGGGAAAGCCACCCGGCTTTGACGCCGCCCCGGAAATCATAACCTTCGACCCGGCCAAGGCGACCTGGCAGGACTCCGGGGGCGTGAGCCACCCGCTGTCGCAGAAGGTGCGGCTGACGGGGACAGCCTCCTATCCCAGCGTCGCGGGCCACCCCTACAGCAAGTCTCCCACCGGCCAGCGATTCCTGATGATCCTGAAGAAGGTCGTGCTGGAGCCGGCCCGCTAGTCCTCCCGTCCCCTGACGATTCCCCTTGTGCGCGGATTGTCACAGGCCTATATGTGATCCGTCACTTATGCTCACTTTCAGCAAAAGGCGACGGAACGGAATGGCCGGCGCTCCTACAGCCCGGCCTTTTACAGGCACCAGTAATGCTCATGTTGAGCAAAAGGAGTGCGCGAATGGCCTACGACGTCGAGTTCACCCCCGAGGTGGAAGCCCTGACCGCCCCCGCGTGGGCCAAGGTCAAAGACCAGGTCACGCCCCTGGAATGGCGTGTCCACGCGCCGCTGATCGCGCAGATCAACCGCGTCAAGCGGGAGAAGAACGCGGTCATCCTGGCCCACAATTACATGACGCCGGAGATCTTCCACGGGGTTGGCGACTATGTCGGCGACAGCCTGGGCCTGGCCCGCGAGGCCGCCCGCTCGGACGCGAAGATCATCGTCCAGGCCGGCGTCCACTTCATGGCCGAGACCAGCAAGGTGCTCTGCCCCGACAAGACCGTGCTGATCCCCGACCTGCGCGCCGGCTGCAGCCTGGCCAGCTCGATCACCGGCGCCGACGTCCGGCTGATCAAGCAGCGCTACCCCGGCCTGCCGGTGGTCACTTACGTCAACACCACCGCCGACGTGAAGGCCGAGACCGACATCTGCTGCACCAGCGCCAACGCCGTGCAGGTGGTCGAATGGGCGGCGAAGGAATGGGGCGTCGACAAGGTCATCCTGATCCCCGACGAGTACCTGGCCCGCAACGTCGCCGCCCAGACCGACATCAAGATCGTCGCCTGGAAGGGGTCGTGCGAAGTCCACGTCCGCTTCACGGTCGACGACATTGCCGAGATGCGCGTGGCCTATCCAGGCGCCGAAATCCTCGCCCACCCGGAATGCCCGGAAGAGGTGCTGAACGCCGCCGACTTCGCCGGCTCGACCGCCGCCATGACCGACTATGTCGAGAAGCGCCGGCCCAAGCAGGTGGTGCTGATCACCGAATGCAGCATGGCCAGCAACATCGCCGGCGACGTCCCCGGCGTGCAGTTCATCGGCCCCTGCAACATGTGCCCGCACATGAAGCGGATCACCCTGCGCAACATCCTCGACGCCCTGGTCAAGGAGCAGTTCGAGGTGACCATCGACCCGGCCATCGCCGACCGCGCCCGCCTCGCCGTGCAGCGGATGATCGACCTGCCGCCGCCGGCCATCCCCGCGCGTTACGACCTGGTCAAGGCGCGCGGCCACCATGTCGATATCGAGCTGATCTGAGCCGAAAGGAGGCTCCGGATGATCAAGGTAAGCAAGTTCGGCCCCGTCTACCGCGTCAAGGCCACCCGGCCGGACGTGCCGAAGGACTGGTCCAGCCTGATGCCGCTCGGGGCCCGCGAGGTCGTCGAGGAACTGATCCGCCACGGCGCCAGCCTGCACGCCGCCTATGACGCCATGTTCGAAGCCGACCCCCTGCGGGCGGCCCGGGAGCTTCGGTAATGACCACGCGTGAGACCTTCGACGGCGTCCTGATCCTCGGCGCTGGCCTGGCCGGCCTCACCGCCGCCCTGGCCGCCGCCCCGCGCAAGGTGCTGCTGCTCAGCCCCACGCCGCTTGGCGAAGGCTGCTCGAGCGCCTGGGCCCAGGGGGGTATGGCCGCGGCCCTGGCCGAGGACGACAGCCCCGTGCTGCACGCCCAGGACACCATCGCCGCCGGGGCCGGTCTCTGCGACCCGCAGGCCGTCGCCGTCCTCACCCGCGAGGGCCCGGACGCCGTCCGCGCCCTGGCCGACCTCGGCGCCCCCTTCGACCGCACGCCGGATGGCGGCTTCTCGCAGGGCCTTGAGGCCGCCCACGGCCGCGCCCGCATCGCCAAGGTGGGCGGCGACGGGGCCGGCCGCGCCATCCACAACGCCGTCATCGCCGCTGTCCTGGCCGCCCCGCATATCGAGGTCCGCACCGGCCTTCGCGCCCGCAGCCTGCTGCAGGACGCCGCCGGTCGGGTGCGCGGCGCCCTGGTCGAGGCCGGGGCCGGCGCCCTGACCGAGATCGTCGCCGCCGCCACCCTGCTGGCCACCGGCGGCCTCGGCGGCCTCTATGCCGTCACCACCACGCCTCGCGAAGTGCGCGGCGAAGGCCTCGGCCTCGCCGCCCTGGCCGGCGCCGTGATCGCCGACCCGGAGTTCGTGCAGTTCCACCCCACGGCGCTCGACGTCGGGGCCGACCCCGCTCCGCTGGCCACCGAGGCCCTGCGCGGCGAGGGCGCGATCCTGCGCAACGCAGACGGCCGCGCCTTCATGAAGAGCTACCATCCCGACGCCGAGCTGGCGCCCCGGGACGTCGTCGCCCGCGCCATCCAGTCGGAACTGGCCGCCGGCCACGGGGCCTTCCTCGACGCCACGGCGGCCATCGGCCAGGCCTTCCCGCACGAGTTCCCGGCCGTCTTCGCCGCTGCCCAGGCCGCCGGCCTCGACCCCCGCGTCCAGCCGATGCCGGTCGCCCCGGCCTGCCACTACCACATGGGCGGCGTCGCCACCGACCTGAACGGCGCCACCAGCCTGCCGGGCCTGCTGGCGGCGGGCGAATGCGCCAGCACCGGCGTCCACGGCGCCAACCGCCTGGCCAGCAATTCGCTGCTTGAGGCGGCGGTGTTCGGGGCCAGGGCCGGCGCCCAGCTGCGCACCGCCATCGA